>CADBVG010000041.1:54838-83364 GCA_902798105.1 uncultured Eubacteriales bacterium | reverse complement strand
GTTTGCCGCTGCGCCCGTGGCCGCGCCCGTAGCGGCGCCCGCCCCCGTGGCTGCTCCGGCCCCCAAGGCCGCGCCCGCCGCTGCCCCCAAGGCTGCCGCCGCGCCCGCCGGCGCTGAGGCCATCAAGGCGCCCATGCCCGGCAACATCAACGACGTGAAGGTTTCCAATGGCCAGAATGTCAAGAAGGGCGACGTGCTGGTCATCCTCGAGGCCATGAAGATGGAGAACGAGATCATGGCGCCCCGCGACGGCGTCGTGGCTTCCGTGAACGTGACCAAGGGCGCCACCGTCAACACCGGCGACGTACTGCTTTCCCTGAACTGATAACATCGGTTTTTTGAAAGCGGTAAGGAGGGTTTGACGAATGTCCAAATTGAAAAAGGTAAGCCCCAAGCGCGCCTTTGCGTGCCTGCTGGTGCTGTTCGCCCTGCTGACCGTGTTTACGGCGATGGCTGAAAACGCTGCGCAGACCGAAGCCCCTGTGGCGACCGAGGCGGCCGCCACGGCGGAGGCTGCCGCGACCGCGGCGGATAGCACCGACCCCGATATCAACTTTTTGAAGGGCCTTGGCAACATCGCGAAATCCACCGGCTTTGCCAAGAGCCTGGACGGCACCGGCGGCGACTGGCGCAACTACGTGATGATCGCCGTGGCCTGCTTCCTGCTGTACCTGGCGATTGTGAAGCAGTTTGAGCCGCTGCTGCTGCTGCCCATCTCCTTCGGTATGCTGCTGGCCAACCTGCCCGCCGCGGGCATGATGAGCCACCCCACCTTCACCTTCTTTGCCAGCCAGTCCGAGGCCCTCGCGGGGGCCCAAGCGCTGGGCAAGGACGTGACCGACGTGATGATGCGGCTGAACCCCGCCACCGGCGAGATGGGTTACGCCCTGCAAACCGCCAATGGCGGCCTGCTGTACTACCTGTACCAGGGCGTCAAGCTGGGCATCTACCCGCCCCTGATCTTCATGGGCGTGGGTGCGATGACCGACTTCGCCCCGCTGATTGCCAACCCGAAGAGCCTGCTGCTGGGCGCTGCGGCCCAGCTGGGCATCTTCCTGACCTTCCTGGGCGCGAAGCTGCTGGGCTTCACCGCCAGCGAGGCCGGCGCCATCGGCATCATCGGCGGCGCTGACGGCCCGACGGCCATCTTCGTCACCACCAAGCTGGCACCCCACCTGCTGGGCCCCATCGCCGTGGCGGCTTACAGCTACATGGCCCTGGTGCCTGTCATCCAGCCGCCGATCATGAAGGCGCTGACCACCAAGAAGGAACGCGCCATCCGCATGGGCCAGCTGCGCCAGGTTTCCAAGACCGAGACGATCATCTTCCCCATCGCGGTGACGATCATCGTGTCGCTGCTGCTGCCCGACGCGGCCACTTTGGTGGGTATGCTGATGCTGGGCAACCTGATGCGCGTCTGCGGCGTCGTGGAGCGCATCAACAAGACCGCCCAGAACGAGCTGTGCAACATCGTGACCATCTTCCTGGGCCTGACGGTCGGCGCGACTACCCAGGGCAGCACCTTCCTGACCATGCAGACCATCTACATCGTCATCCTCGGCGTCATCGCCTTCAGCTTTGGCACCGCGGGCGGCGTGCTGCTGGCCAAGCTGATGAATGTCCTCTCCGGCGGGCAGATCAACCCGCTGATCGGCTCCGCGGGCGTGTCCGCCGTGCCGATGGCGGCCCGCGTGTCCCAGAAGGTGGGCCAGGAGGAGGATCCCGGCAACTTCCTGCTGATGCACGCCATGGGCCCCAACGTGGCTGGCGTCATCGGTTCCGCGGTCGCCGCGGGCGTGTTCATCGCGCTGTTCGGTTAAGGAAATACCCCTTGACTTGCCGCCAGCAAGCCTGCGAAATTTGCAGGCGCGCCTGACGGAAAATTCACTCGCCAGCCAACCACCCTTATTATGCGGTATTTCCTTAATGGCTGAAGCCGTAGGGCGGGGGAACTGCTTTCCCCGCCATGGCCACCCCTTTGAACAGATTCGCCTGAAATCGCGAGCGGTTTCCGGGCAAGCGGCGCTGTGGTTCAAATCTTTGATTTGAACCACCAGCGGTTTTCCGCGAAGCGGAAAACTTGGAAACCCTTTGGGTTTCCAACCTTGAATCCGCAAGGTGGGAATTTGCTCTCCGGGAAATGGGATTTCCCTGCGATCAAATTCCTGCGGCCCTGCCGCACATGTCGCCAGGACCGATTGATAATCGGGGCGCTACCGCCCCCGATGCTCCCGGCAAGTTAGTGAAGATATCTGAGTAGGTATATCGGAGGAGTTTGAAATGGCTAAAGTAATGATTACCGAGACCATCCTTCGCGACGCGCACCAGTCCCAGGCTGCGACCCGTATGCGCACCGAGGACATGCTGCCCGCCTGCGAAGTGCTGGACAAGGTCGGCTATTATTCCCTGGAGTGCTGGGGCGGCGCGACGTTTGACAGCTGCCTGCGCTTCCTGAACGAGGATCCCTGGGTGCGCCTGCGCAAGCTGAAGGAGGCCCTGCCCCACACCAAGCTGCAAATGCTGTTCCGCGGCCAGAACATATTGGGCTATCGCCACTACGCCGACGACGTGGTGGATGAGTTCACCCGCCTGTCCATCAAGAATGGCATCGACGTCATTCGCATCTTCGACGCACTGAACGATCCCCGCAACCTGGAGCCGGCCATCAAGGCTACCAAGAAGTATGGCGGCATCTGCGAGGTGGCCCTGAGCTATACCTTCAGCCCCGTGCACACCGAGGAGTATTTCGTGAACCTGGCCCTCCAGCTGGAGAAGATGGGCGCGGACAATATCTGCATCAAGGACATGGCGAACCTGCTGCTGCCCTACAAGGCCTACAGCTTGGTGAAGGCCCTGAAGCAGGCGCTCAAGCCTGAAACCAAGGTGCACCTGCACACCCACAACACCGCTGGCACCGGCGACATGACCAACCTGAAGGCCATCGAGGCGGGCTGCGACATCGTGGACTGCGCGCTGTCCTCCCTGGGCAACGGCACCTCCCAGCCGGCTACTGAGCCGCTGGTGGCCACCCTGGCGGGCACCGAGTACGACACCGGCCTCGACCTGAACCTGATCACCCAGGCCACCGAGCACTTCCGCGGCGTGGCCCAGAAGCTTCAGGAGCAGGGCGTGCTGGATCCCAAGGTGCTGCGCGTGGACGTGAACACCCTGAAGTACCAGGTGCCCGGCGGTATGCTGAGCAACCTGATCAACCAGCTCAAGCAGGCCGGTCAGTCCGACAAGCTGTACGAGGTGCTGGCCGAAGTGCCGCGGGTCCGCGAGGACTTCGGCTATCCGCCGCTGGTCACCCCCACCAGCCAGATCGTGGGCACCCAGGCCGTGATGAACGTGCTCACCGGCGAGCGCTACAAGATGTGCCCGAAGGAGAGCCAGGGCCTGATGCGCGGCGAATATGGCCGCCTGCCCGCGCCTGTGAACGAGGCCGTGCGCAAGAAGGTCATCGGCGACCAGAAGGTCATCACCTGCCGCCCCGTGGACGACCCCTCCTATGGCGTCAAGCATCTTGACGAGTTCAAGAAGGAGATGGGCCAGTACTACACCCAGGAGGAGGACGTGCTCAGCTACGCCCTGTTCCCCCAGGTGGCCGAGAAGTTCTTCCAGAACCGTCAGGCCAGCCAGATTGGCCTGGACAACAGCGTGCTGGACAAGAAGAACAACGCCATGCCACTGTAAGACAGATTTCTTTGATGAGGCTGCCTCGTTTGAGGCAGCCTCAATTGGTTGTATGCATCCGTTACATATAGACTCGTAATTGAAAATTTACAATTCAGAACGAAAAAACGCTCTCCACGTGCTGCATTGGTGGCTTCTGTGTGGTAGAATGAAGTTAGACGTGTAAATTAACGGTTATTTTGAAGCGTATCTATCATTACAGACAGGAGGGTGTTTACATTGTAGAAGTTCTTTACATGCCTGCTGGTACTGGCCTGCTGCCTGGGCCTGGCCATGGTTTCCGCCCAGGCGGAGGCCCCGGAAGCCATAACCCTGACATTGGGTCAGATGCGCGAGGTCATGGTCGCGAAAAACGAGAGCGTCTATTGCGCATATACGGCTGCCGCGGACGGGCTCTATCGCTTCAGCGGCAGCTCCGTAGGCGTAACCCCCTATGCGGCCCGGATCACCTTGTACGATTCGCAGATGGAGCAATTGGACTCCAATTATGCGGCGGTATCAAGCTTTGTAGTTCCGATGACTGAAGGGAGTACCTGTTATCTCAAAGTCGCTTCATCCAATGCGATCAGCTATGATGTGACCGTGGAAGCGGTGGAGACCCCACCGCTCACGCCGGGTGAAAAGGTCCAGGTCAATTTCACCGAAGGGTGGGCAGAAGTACTACTTCGGCGCCCGGTACGGGCTCTCCTACGAGTCCTCATACATGACCGGTTCCTTCGAAGTTTGCCTGGAGCAGACCGAAGAACATGTACATGTCTGGGGCGACCCTGCTTACGAGTTATCCCTGGATCGCCATACCGTGACGGCCACCCGCACCTGCGAGGACTGTGATGAGACCGAGACCGAAACCGCATATGTGCTCAATGTGTTTGTGTCGCGTCCGCCAACCGAGGACGAATACGGCGAGTTGACCTATGAATGCGACACCTTTGAGAATCCGGCGTTCACGCAGACGACCTTCACAGAGGACGATATTTCTCCGCTCAGTGAGATGGATGTTTTGTATATGCCCGAGGATCTGAAGGTCATTGAAGCGAATGCCTTTGAGAATGTCACGTACTGCGATGCAATTATCGTGCCTGATGGTTGTGAAACCATCGCCGCCGGTGCGTTTGCAAATTGTGAGTATCTGTATTACGTTCGCCTGCCAAAGGATTGCGACGTGAGTCCGGATGCGTTTGAGGGCTGCAAAGGCGTACACATCTACGTTGAATAATCCGGGTCAAAGCAGACCCGGCGGACCAGGCGGCGCTGAATAGCGCCGCCCGAACGGAAACGGCGGTTCCTGTTTCATGGGAGATGAGGCAGGGACCGCTTCTCTATCCGTAGACGGAGCGGATCCTGACAAAGTAGAAATGATGTCAAACATCGTTTATATGCGCGCAAAGGATCGCGGGTAGAATGGTTTCATCAGACTGTCCTACAGGTGGAATGGAGTGGCTGTCATGGCGGGTATCGCGTTTATGAAGAAAACAATGGCACTGTTCCTGGCGCTGGGTATGCTGGTGGCAGTAGCCCTCGCGGAGGGCGCCTCATCCGGCACCGTGACACTGAAGATTACGGCGGTGGGGGACTGCACCTTCTGCGGCGAGGCGGGCTCCAAGTCCAACAAGCGCTTTCTCCAGTGCATGGAGGAGAACGGTTACGATTACTTCTTCAAAAATGTGCGCGATCTGTTCCAGGCGGACGACCTGACCATCGTGAACCTGGAGGGGCCGTTGACTACGGCGGAGAAGCCCAAGAAGCACGGCTATGTGTTCAAGGCCGACCCGGCGTGCGTGCAGATCCTGACCGGCTCCAGCGTGGAGCTGTGCAACCTGGCCAACAACCACTCCATGGACTACGGCGCCGCAGGCCTTAAGCAGACCGCCGAGGTGCTTGCTGAAAACGGCATCGGATACTGCGGCTTCACCGAGGCATGGAACGCCGAGCTGAAGGGTGTAAAGGTCACTGCGATGGGCTTCACCAAGTGGGATCACACCGTCGAGCAGGTGACGGAGGCCGTCGCTGCCGCCCGGCAGGGTTGCGACCTGCTGATCGTAAACCTTCACTGGGGCTGGGAGCGCCAGCACCAGCAGTGCCACGAGCAGGTGGAAATGGGCCATGCCGCCATCGACGCGGGCGCGGACCTGGTGATCGGCACCCATCCCCACGTGTACCAGGGCATCGAGAAGTACAAGGGCAAGTACATCGTGTACAGCCTGGGCAACTTCTGCTTTGCGGGCAACGCCAACCCCGACGACAAGCGCTGCCTGATCTTCCAGCAGACCTTCAGCTTCAATCCCGGCATGGGCATCGCCCAGGCCAACATACTGGACGCTGGCATCAACATCATTCCCGCCAGCATCTCGTCGGTGGAGGATAAGAACGACTTCGCGCCCACAGTTCTGCCTGTCGAAGCCGGGGCGGCACTTCTGAAGGAAGTGGCGGGGTGTTCGACAAACTTTTCCATGAGCGACACCCTGTGGATGAAGGGGAATTACCTGGAGGAGAACGGGTTGATAGAGAAAGAGGAATCCTGATTTGTCGCGGAGGCGATAAATCAGAATTTATTCCCTTCTCGCCCCAATTCAGCCATAAAAAATTTGTCATAGAAAAATCATAATTTCACTTGATATTTTTTCACATTTGTATTATAATGTTCCAAAATGACATATTAAGGCAGGAGAACGACCTTAATTTGGCCTTGCCATGGGGTTGGGAGCGATGCTTTTGCGCTCTTTGACAGGGCGATGGAGGAACAATATGGGCAAAAATATGACAAAGAAAAAAGTCAGGGTACAGCAGCGGCGCAAATACCTGCGCGCGGGGGTACTGTCATTGCTTGTGGTGCTGGGGCTGGGAACGATGGTCGGCATGGCCATGTTCAATGCCAACGCCAAACCCCAGCGCGACATGAAGTGGTACGTGCGCGACGATGCGGTGCAGGTCGCCGCGCCTGCTACGGGGTCGGGCTATGCCACCACCCAGCGGGGCAACCCCAATGGCCCTGCGCTGGCGGTGATCGACGGCCAGGTTACCCCCAGGCCCACCATCAAGCCCACCATGGAACCGCGGCTGGTTACCGAGGCCCCGAGCGTCGAGCCCGCCCCGGCCGAAGACGGCGTTGAGGGCTATGACGATGGCGCGGACGCTTCTGAGGTGTTTGACGAGCTCGACGGTTCCGACGGTCAGATCGGCAGCATCGAAATGGCCGGGGACGCGGTGGACAGCTCCGGCACGGTGACGCTGAAGATCACGGCGGCGGGGGACTGCACCTTCGGCGGCGAGATCGGCTCCAAGGGTCGCAGGCGCTTCGTGGACCTGGCCAACAAGGAAGGTTACGACTACTTCTTCGCCGGCGTGCGCGATGTGTTTGAAAACGATGATCTGACCATCGTGAACCTCGAAGGCCCGTTGACCAACTGGGACAAGTCCAACAAGCACGGTTTTGTGTTCAAGGGTGACCCGGAATACGTGAACATACTCACCGGCTCCAGCGTGGAGCTGTGTAACCTGGCCAACAACCACACGATGGACTACGGCAAGAACGGCCTGCGGGACACCGTGAACGTGCTGGAGGCGGCCAAGATCGGCTATTGCGGCTATTCCAAGATATTCAGCACCACCATCAAAGGCGTGCGGGTGTGCGCGCTGGGCTTCACATGGTGGGACAATGATAAGAAGCAGATCGCCGAGGCGATCAAAACCGCGAGGGATAATTGCGACCTGCTGATCGTCAACATCCACTGGGGCATCGAGGGCAACACCATGCAGGATCACAGGCAGGTGACCATCGGCCATGCCATCATCGACGCGGGCGCGGACCTGGTAATCGGCACCCATCCCCACGTGTACCAGGGCATCGAGAAGTACAAGGGCAAGTACATCGTGTACAGCCTGGGCAACTTCTGCTTTGCGGGCAATGCCAACCCCAACGACAAGCGCTGCCTGATCTTCCAGCAGACCTTCAGCTTCAACCCCGGCATGGGCATCGTCCAGGCGAACATCACGGACTCGGGCATCAACATCATTCCCTGCACGGTGTCGTCGGTGAAGAACCTGAATGACTTCCAGCCCACCATCATGGGCGCCAAGGAGGGCAGCGCGATGCTCAAGGCCATCGCCAGCCGCTCCACCAACTTCTCACTGACCAGCGCCCTGTGGATGAAGGACAACTACGTGGTCTCCGCGGGCCTTGTGAATACCGAGGGGGACGCCCAGGCACAGGAGGCCGTCACCGCGGACATCGAAGCCGGGGCTGAGGCCGAACCGGAGATCGGTGAGGAACCAAGAGCCGAGGAGGATCCGGCAGCCGAAGGAGAAACGGCGACGGATGCAGAACCCGAACCGGAGACCGGTGAGGATTTGAATACGCTGTAACCATGAAGCACCTCTGTAGGGGCGGCAATGCCGCCCCTACAGCTGTATGTGTCTTTCGCTGTGTCAACTATTTACCTTCACACCCCTGTTCATTCAGGGGGAAAAGTGGTATAATATCTCCATTACAATGATAACGGGCCGCCTATCGCGCGGCGACTGGGGGAGGAACCATCATGGAAAATGAAGTGAGAAAGCCCGCGAACTTTATCGAGGAGTTCATCGAGCAGGACCTGGCCAGCGGCCGGTTTGACCACGTTCAGACCCGCTTCCCGCCGGAGCCCAACGGCTACCTGCACATCGGCCATTGCAAGGCGCTGTGCGTGGACTTCGGTACCGCGGAGAAGTTCGGCGGCAAGTGCAACCTGCGCTTTGACGACACGAACCCCACCAAGGAAGAGACAGCCTTCGTCGAGGGCATCCAGCGGGACATCGAGTGGCTGGGCTACAAGTGGGACAAGCTCTACTTCGCCTCCGACTTCTTCGATCGCCTGTATGAGATTGCGAAGGACATGATTCGCCGGGGTGTGGCCTATGTGGACGACCAGAGCCCCGAGCAGATGCGCCAGAGCCGCGGCACACTGACCAAGCCCGGCGTAAACAGCCCCTACCGCGACCGCCCCGTGGAGGAGAACCTGGACCTATTCGAGCGCATGAAGAACGGCGAATTCGAGGAGGGCAGCCGGGTGCTGCGGGCCAAGATCGACATGGCGAACCCCAATGTGCTTCTGCGTGACCCCACCATGTACCGCATCAACCGCCATACCCACCACCGCACCGGCGACAAGTGGTGCATCTACCCGATGTACGACTTCCAGCACCCCATCCAGGACGCCATCGAGGGCATCTCCCACTCCCTGTGCTCGCTGGAGTATGAGATCCACCGCCCGCTGTACGACTGGTTCGTGGCCAACGCCAACGTCACCGACCAGCCGCCGCGGCAGATCGAGTTCGCCCGCCTGAACATCGAGCGCACCGTCATGTCCAAGCGCCACCTGCGCCGCCTGGTGGAGGAGCACGTGGTCTCGGGCTGGGACGATCCCCGCATGCCCACGCTGGTGGCCATGCGCCGCAGGGGCTATACCGCCGCCGCCATCCACGATTTCATGGGTCGCGTGGGCGTGGCCAAGGCCGATTCCATGGTGGAGGGAAACCTGCTGGACCACTGCGTCCGCGAAGCGCTGGCCGATACCACCCCCAGGGCGATGGCTGTGCTCAATCCGCTGAAGGTCGTGCTGACCAATTGGCCCGAGGACAAGACCGATACCCTGACCATCGAGAATCACCCCGATCACTCCGAGTTCGGCACCCGCGAGGTGGCCTTCGGCCGTGAGCTGTACATCGAGCGCGAGGACTTCATGGAGGAGCCCGTGAAGAAGTTCTTCCGCCTGGCGCCCGACAAGGAGGTCCGGCTGAAGGGCGCGTACATCATCAAGTGCGTGGATTTCGTGAAGGATGACAGCGGCGAAATCATGGAGCTGCACTGCACCGTGGACATGGACAGCCGCTCCGGCAGCGAGGGCGCGAACCGCAAGGTCAAGGGCACGCTGCACTGGGTCAACGCCGCCGACGCCGTGCCCGCCGAGTTCCGGCTGTATGAGCCCATCCTGAAGGAGGATGACGACACCGAGGTTACCGTGGACGAGGACGGCAATGCGATTGAAGCCAGCGGTGACTTCATGGACAAGCTTAACCCCAACAGCCTGACTGTGGTCAAGGGCTTCTGCGAGCCCTGGATCGCTGGCCACGACGTGGGGGCGACCTTCCAGTTCCTGCGCATGGGCTACTTCTGCAAGGACCCGGATTCTACCGATGCCTTGCCGGTGTTCAACCGCACCGTGCCGCTGAAGGACAGCTGGGCCAAGGAAGCCAAGAAGTAAATCCTTCAGAATAATACGCGGCCTGCAATTATTCATTCATATCAGTAAATCCCCGGTGGAGTGACCATAGTGTGAACTCCATCGGGGATTCCTGTTAAATTTTGAAACACAGTGAAAAAAATGGCGGTTTGTTTCCTGAAACCCAGGGTAGAAGGGCTTGACAAACAAAAAACTGTATGATATAGTTTTATATTACGTTAGTATGGCCAAAAAGCCGCTTTCGCAGCCAAAATGCCGAAGTCATCGGGCTTTTCGGGAGACAGCGCATCCGTTTCAACGCTGAAAATTCACATTGAAATTACGCTTTAACCGAGAAATAACGATTGAACTGAATCAGGGCGGCTGCCGTCAGTGAGCGCGGCATGACGAAGAAGTAAGGGGTGATTAAGGGTATGGCATATCCGGTGCAGATGGGCAAACGCACACGCATGTGCTTTGCGCGCATAGAAGAGGCGCTGGCAGTACCTGATCTGATCGAGGTTCAAAAGAAATCCTACAACAACTTCCTGAAGGAGGGCCTTCGCGAGGTGCTGGCGGACGTTTCGCCCATCACCGACTACAGCGAAAGCCTGATTCTGGAGTTCACGGATTATTCGCTGGACGACAAGCCGAAGTATACCGTGGACAAGTGCAAGGAGCGCGACACCACCTATGCCGCGCCGCTGAAGGTGACGGTGCGCCTGACCAACCGGGATACCCATGAGATCAAGGAGTCCGAGGTGTTCATGGGCGATTTCCCGCTGATGACCGAGCACGGCACGTTTATCATCAACGGCGCTGAGCGCGTCATCGTGTCCCAGCTGGTGCGCTCCCCCGGCGTGTACTTTTCCAAGGCCATCGACAAGACCGGTGCCTTTCTGTTCTCCGCCCAGATGATCCCCAACCGCGGCGCCTGGATCGAGTATGAGACCGATGCCAACGGCGTGGTGTTCGCCCGCATCGACCGCGCCCGCAAGCTGCCGGTGACGGTGCTTTTGCGCGCCATGGGCGTTGAGAGCGACGAAGAGATAACCCGTCTGTTCGGCGACGACGAGCGCGTGCGCAACACCATCACCCGCGACGCGCCCTCCGTCAACGACAAGGGCGAGCTGCGCTACAAGTCCCGCAAGGACCAGGCGCTGATCGAGATCTATAACAAGCTGCGTCCCGGCGAGCCGCCGTCGGTGGAATCCGCCACGAACCTGATCAATTCCCTCTTCTTCGACCCCAAGCGCTATGACCTGGCCCACGTTGGCCGCTATAAATATAACAAGAAGCTGGCGCTGGCGCTGCGCATCTTCAACCAGATCCCCGTGGAGGATGTGGTACATCCCTTTACCGGCGAGATCATCGCGCCTGCCGGCGAGGCGATTTCCCGCGAGGTGGCCGAGGCCATCCAGAACGCGGGCGTCAACATGGTCCGCGTGCGCGTGGGCGACGAGGAGTTCAACGTCATCGGCAACAACTTCGCTTTCATCAAGCCCTTCATGCAGGGCTATGATCCCGAGCTGCTGGCCCAGTACGACGAGTCGGAGATTCGCTTCTCCGAGCGGGTCCACGTACCCACCCTCATCAAGCTGCTTGAGCGGGTGAAGGAAGACGGCGCGCCCCTGAACCAGGCGCTCAAGGAGGCCCAGAAGGACCTGATGCCCAAGCACGTCCTCGTGGACGACATCGTGGCCTCCGTTTCCTACCAGTTCGGCCTGTTCCACAACCTGGGCGAGATCGACGACATTGACCACCTGGGCAACCGCCGCCTGCGCAGCGTGGGCGAGCTGCTGCAAAACCAGATCCGCGTGGGCATGTCCCGCCTGGAGCGCGTGGTCAAGGAGCGCATGGCCATCCAGGACATCGACAAGGTGCGGCCCCAGGACCTGATCAACATCCGGCCCGTGTCCGCCGCCATCAAGGAGTTCTTCGGTTCCTCCCAGCTGTCCCAGTTCATGGACCAGCCCAACCCGCTGGCCGAGCTGACCCACAAGCGCCGCCTGTCGGCCCTGGGCCCCGGCGGCCTGAACCGCGAGCGCGCTTCATTCGCCGTCCGCGACGTGCACTACAGCCACTACAGCCGCATTTGCCCCATCGAGACCCCTGAAGGTCCCAACATCGGCCTGATCGGCTCGCTGGCCACCTATGCGCGCATCAACGAATACGGCTTCATCGAGGCGCCGTACCGCAAGATCGACAAGGCTACCGGCAAGGTGACCGAGCAGATCGACTACATGACCGCCGATGAAGAGGACAAATACATCATCGCCCAGGCCAACGAGCCGCTGGACGACGAGGGCCACTTCGTCAACGCGCGCGTAACCGTGCGCCGCCGGGACGAGATCATACAGGTGGAGGCTGCCCGCGTGGACTACGTGGACGTGTCCCCCCGCCAGCTGATCTCCGTGGCTACCGGCATGATCCCCTTCCTGGAGAACGACGACGCCAACCGCGCGCTGATGGGCTCCAACATGCAGAGGCAGGCTGTGCCGCTGCTCAAGCCCGAGGCCCCGCTGGTCGCCACCGGCATCGAATACAAGGCCGCCTGCGACTCCGGCGTGGTGCTGCTGGCCAAGGAGGCCGGCGTGGTCACCCGCGTGACCGCCGACGAGATCGTCATTCGCGGTGAGGATGGCCAGGATCATCCGTATAAACTGCAGAAGTTTGCCCGCTCCAACCAGGGCACCTGCATCAACCAGCATCCCATCGTGGCGGAGGGCGAGGTCGTCAAGGCCCGCCAGCCCATCGCCGACGGCCCCTCCACCGACCAGGGCGAGATCTCCCTGGGCCGGAACGCGCTGATCGGCTTCATGACCTGGGAAGGCTACAACTACGAGGACGCCGTGCTGCTGTCCGAGCGCCTCGTGAAGGAAGACATGTACACCTCGATCCACATCGAGGAATACGAATCCGAGGCCCGCGACACCAAGCTGGGGCCGGAGGAAATCACCCGTGACATCCCCGGCGTGGGCGAGGACGCCCTGCGCGACCTGGATGAGCGCGGCATCATCCGCATCGGCGCCGAAGTCCGGGCCAACGACATCCTGGTGGGCAAGGTCACCCCGAAGGGCGAGACCGAGCTGACCGCCGAGGAGCGCCTGCTGCGCGCCATCTTCGGCGACAAGGCCCGCGAGGTCCGCGATACCTCGCTGCGCGTGCCCCATGGCGAATTCGGCATCATCGTTGACGTCAAGATATTTACCCGCGAGAATCGCGACGAGCTCTCTCCCGGCGTCAACCAGATGGTCCGCGTGTACATCGCCCAGAAGCGCAAGATCCAGGTCGGCGACAAGATGGCCGGCCGCCACGGCAACAAGGGCGTCGTGTCCCGCGTGCTGCCCGAGGAGGATATGCCCTTCCTGGCCGACGGCACGCCGCTGGATATCTGCCTGAACCCCCTGGGCGTGCCTTCCCGTATGAACATCGGCCAGGTGCTCGAGGTCCATCTGGGCCTGGCCGCCAAGGCGTTGGGATGGCATGTGGCCACCCCCGTGTTCGACGGCGCGCGCCAGGAGGACATCGACGAAATGCTGGACAAGGCCTCCCAGGTGGAGGACGGCCCGCTGTACGACGAGCTGGGCCGGCCCACGATCCAGTTCAGCAAGATCGGCATCAACCGCACCGGCAAGCTGTGGGTGTATGACGGTCGCACCGGCGACCGCTTCGACAACCCCGTCACCGTCGGCTATATGTACTACCTGAAGCTGCACCACCTGGTGGACGACAAGATCCATGCCCGCTCCACCGGCCCGTACAGCCTGGTGACCCAGCAGCCCCTGGGCGGCAAGGCCCAGTTCGGCGGCCAGCGCTTCGGCGAGATGGAGGTCTGGGCCCTGGAAGCCTACGGCGCCAGCCATGTGCTGCAGGAGATCCTGACCGTGAAGTCCGACGACACCATCGGCCGCGTCAAGACCTACGAGGCCATCGTGAAGGGCGAGAATATCCCAGATCCGGGCGTGCCTGAATCCTTCAAGGTGCTCATCAAGGAGCTGCAATCCCTGGCACTGGACATCAAGGTGCTCTCCGAGGACAAGCAGGAGATCGAGATTCGCGAGCTCGAGGACGACATCTACGCCACCGAGAGCGAGTTCAAGGACGAACTCGGCCCGGTGATCCCGCCGGAGGCCATGACCGAAGAGGAAGAGGCTGTGGTGGAGGATTTCGACTTCGACGACCTCGACCTCGGCGGAGACGACGACCTGTTGGATGATGATTTCTAATTACTGATTGTTTGCTGACTGAATTCAGGCCGGCAGATAGCGAGGCAATAGGCAATGGGAATGGGCAAAAGGATAGATACCTGCCGCCGCTTCCCTTGCCGAAACCTTGCGCGGAGACAAAGGTGACGAAAAGCGTTCTACATTATGCCGCCTTCCTCCTATTGCCTGATGCCTATTGCCTATTGCCTAAACAAGAAAGGAGAGAGCTCCTTGTTTGAACTGACGAATCTTGATTCCATACAGATCGGCCTGGCTTCGCCGGAGAAAATCCTCAAGTGGTCCCATGGCGAGGTCACCAAGGCGGAAACCATCAACTATCGCACGCTGAAGCCGGAGCGCGACGGCCTGTTCTGCGAGCGCATCTTCGGGCCCACCAAGGACTGGGAGTGCAACTGCGGCAAGTACAAGCGCACCCGCTTCAAGGGCGTCGTCTGCGACAAGTGCGGCGTCGAGGTCACCAAGGCCAAGGTGCGCCGCGAGCGTATGGGCCACATCAAGCTGGCCGCGCCCGTATCCCACATTTGGTACTTCAAGGGCATTCCCAGCCGCATCGGCACCCTGCTGAACATCAGTCCCCGGGCGCTGGAGCAGGTGCTGTATTTCGCCAGCTACATCGTGCTGGATCCCGGCGATACCGCTATCACCAAGCTGCAGCAGAACCAGCTGCTCACCGAGAGCGAATACCAGCAGAAGAAGCAGCAGATCGAAGCGCTGGACATCAAGTTCACCCTGTACCGGCGGGAAGACCCCACCATCGGCCCGGACGAGATCGTCCACGGCGAGCAGGGCGTACTGGTGGGCATCGGCGCCGAGGCCGTGCAGCGGATGCTGCAAAACGTCAACCTGGACGAGCTGAACGACCAGCTGCGCAAGGAGCTGCAGGAGCTGTCCGAAAAGGAGACCAAGCGCAATACCGAGGGCCAGAAGCGCCAGCGCATCATCAAGCGCCTTGAGGTGGTCGAGGCCTTCCGCCAGAGCGGCAACAAGCCCGAGTGGATGATACTGGACGTGGTGCCGGTGATCCCGCCGGAGCTGCGCCCCATGGTGCAGCTGGATGGCGGCCGCTTTGCCACCGCCGACCTGAATGACCTGTACCGCCGCGTCATCAACCGCAACAACCGCCTGAAGCGGATGCTGGAGATGCATGCGCCCGACATCATCGTGCGCAACGAGAAGCGCATGCTCCAGGAGGCTGTGGACGCCCTGATCGACAACGGTCGCCGCGGACGCCCCGTCACCGGCGCGGGCGGACGCCAGCTGAAATCCCTGTCCGACCTGCTGCGGGGCAAGCAGGGCCGCTTCCGCCAGAACCTGCTGGGCAAGCGCGTGGACTACTCCGGCCGCTCGGTTATCGTGGTCGGCCCGTCCCTGAAGCTGTACCAGTGCGGCCTGCCCAAGGAGATGGCCCTGGAGCTGTTCAAGCCCTTCGTCATCGAGCGCCTGGTGAACCAGGGCATGGCGGTGAATGTCAAGACCGCCAAGCGCGCTGTGGAGCGCCTGCGTCCCGAGGTGTGGGACGTGCTGGAGAGCGTCATCCGGGATCACCCCGTCATGCTGAACCGCGCCCCCACGCTGCACCGCCTGGGCATTCAGGCCTTTGAGCCGGTGCTGGTGGAGGGCAAGGCCCTGAAGCTGCACCCGCTGTGCTGCACCGCCTTCAACGCCGACTTCGACGGCGACCAGATGGCCGTGCACGTGCCGCTGTCCATGGAGGCCCAGGCCGAGGCCCGCTTCCTGATGCTGGCGGCGAACAATATCCTCAAGCCCCAGGACGGCAAGCCGGTCATCTGCCCGACGCAGGACATGGTTCTGGGCTGCTACTACCTGACCATGATCCATGAGGGCCTGAAGGGCACTGGCAAGGTGTTCACCGACGTGGACGAGGCCCTGATGGCCTACGCCACCGGCGAACTGGCCCTGGAGGCCCCCTGCAAGATCCGCATGAAGAAGACCATTGGTGGCGAGGAATACTCCCGTCTGGTCGAAACCACAATCGGCCGCGTGATCTTCAACCAGGCCATTCCCCAGGACATGGGCATGCAGAAGCGGGAGAGCGTGGACGATATGTTCAAGCTGGAGATCGACGAGGTCGTGGGCAAGAAGCAGCTGGCGCGTATCGTCGATACCTGCTACCGCACCCACGGCGTGACTACCACCGCCAACATGCTGGACGACATCAAGGCCTTGGGCTACAGCTATTCCACCCGGGCGGCCCTGACCGTCTCCGTGGCGGACATTACCGTGCCCGAGGAGAAGAAGCAGATCCTGGCCGACGCCGACGCGCAGGTGCAGCAGATCGAGAAGCAGTTCAAGCGCGGCCGTATGTCCGAAAACGAGCGCTATACCAGTGTCATCCGCATTTGGGAGCAGGCCACCAACGACGTCACCAAGCAGGTGCTGGAGAAGATGGAGAAGTTCAACCCCATCAACATGATGGCGGATTCCGGCGCCCGCGGCTCCACCAACCAGATTCGCCAGCTGGCCGGTATGCGCGGCCTGATGGCGTCGCCCACCGGCAAGATCATCGAGTTGCCCATCAAGGCCAACTTCCGCGAGGGCCTGAGCGTGCTGGAGTTCTTCCTGAGCTCCCACGGCAGCCGCAAGTCCTTGGCCGACACCGCCATGAAGACCGCCGACTCGGGCTACATGACCCGCCGCCTGGTGGACGTGTCCCAGGAAAACATCGTGCGCGAGGTGGATTGCTTCGCGGCCCGCGGCGAGCGCGTGCGCGGCCTGAAGGTCCGCGCCATCGGCCAGCCCGGCGACATCATCGAGGAGCTGGAGGACCGCATCCGCGGCCGCGTGGCGGCTGAGGACGTGGTGGATCCCGCCACCGGCGAGGTCATCGTACAGACCGACGAGCTGATCACCTTCGACCTGGCCCGCAGGATCGTCAACGCCGGCATTGAGGAGGTAGCTATCCGCAGCGTGCTGACCTGCCAGAGCAACGTGGGCGTGTGTGCGAAGTGCTATGGCGCAAACATGACCAACGGCAAGCTGGTGGACGTCGGCGAGGCCGTGGGTATCATCGCGGCCCAGTCCATTGGCGAGCCCGGCACCCAGCTGACCATGCGTACCTTCCATACCGGCGGCGTTGCCACCGGCGAGGACATCACCCAGGGTCTTCCCCGCGTCGAGGAACTGTTTGAAGCCCGCAAGCCCAAGCGCGAGGCTACGCTGGCGGACATCGGCGGCACGGTGCACATCACCACTGACGCCAAGAAGCGCCGCAAGCTGGTCATCCAGTCCAACGAGGGCGACGCGGAGACCAAGGAGTATCCGATCAACTACGGCTCCAAGCTCAAGGTGGAGGACGGCGACACCGTCAACGCCGGCGACGAGCTGATTGAGGGCTCCATCAACCCCCACGACCTGCTGCGCATACTGGGCGTGAAGGCGGTGCAGGACTACCTGGTCAAGGAGGTCCAGTCCGTCTACCGCCGCCAGGGCGTCGAGATCGTGGACAAGCACATCGAGGTCATCGTGCGCCAGATGCTGCGCAAGGTCAAGGTGGAGGAAGCCAACGATACCGACCTGCTGCCCGGCGCGCTGGTGGATATCTTCCGCTTCGACCAGGCCAACCGCAAGACGCTGGAGGCCGGCGGACGTCCCGCCACCGCCAAGCGCACGCTGCTGGGCATCACCAAGGCCGCCCTGGCTACCGAATCGTTCCTGTCCGCGGCTTCCTTCCAGGAGACTACCCGCGTGCTGACCGAAGCGGCCATCAAGGGCAAGACCGACCCGCTGCTGGGCCTGAAGGAAAACGTCATCATCGGCAAGCAGATCCCCGCCGGCACCGGCCTGAAGCGCTATTCCAACATCGAGATTCTTGACTTGCCGCCAGCAAGCCTGCGAAATTTGCAGGCGCGCATGACGGAAAATTCACTCGCCAGCCAACCACCCTTATTATGCGGTATTTCCTTAAGCGACGATAATAACGAGAAGTCCCCCTCGCCCGACGTGCTCGGGGGAGGGGGACTGTGTTTTGAGCGTAATTCAAAGCTCCCGCATATAGTCCCTGGCGAAGTAGACCACGCGCATGATGTTCAGCACACGCTTATTGTCATCCGGGATTAACAGCACGATGTAGTTCCTGACGAGTATCTTTCGATAGCCGCGCGCCTTCAAAAGCTCGTCATTGACGGGCGTGAGGGTGTGGGGGAACCGGCAGGCGTCCTCGATGGCCGCATGAATGTCGTCCAGCAGGCGAAGGGCACTGTCCCTGGCGCACAACTTCTCGGATATGTAGCGCAAGGCGTCGTCCATATCATGCAAGGCGGAGGGAGTCAGCGCGTAGGTATAGGGCTCATTCATAGCGCGCCCTCAAATTAGCAAAAGCGGCTCTGCCCTCCAGCATTTGGCCGTCCGCCAACTCCTGTTCAGCCACCATCAGTTTGCGGTACAGCTCTGCGGTAGCTGTTAATCGCTCGTATACCTCCATGCTCATCAAAACCATGTCGCCATAGCCGTTCTTGGTGATGAAGATCGGTTCGCGGCTGTTGTTGCAGGCTTCGCTGATGGCAGTGGTATCCCGAAGGTCGCGAATCGGTACGATCTGCATGTTATCGCCTCCTTGATATGCATAATTATAGCACAATAATGACATGATTTCAAGCAAATGAACGCCGATAAAAGAAAAAATCCGAACCTCGCCGGTTCGGATTTTTCGCATAAAAAGTGGAGCATAGGGGACTCGAACCCCTGACCTCTACACTGCCAGTGTAGCGCTCTAGCCAACTGAGCTAATGCCCCATGTCTGTCGGGCGGGAGATGGGTTTTGGTGGAGCATAGGGGACTCGAACCCCTGACCTCTACACTGCCAGTGTAGCGCTCTAGCCAACTGAGCTAATGCCCCATCTCTCGACGACAGGTAATATTATAACACATGTGGAGCTGTTTGTAAATACCTATTTTTATGAAGATTGTGCGACTGTCAATTGTTAATAGAAAACTGATACATCCATGCTATACTGTATTCAAGGAGGGAAGGGAAAATGAAACGAACACTCATGCTGATTCTGGTCCTGCTGGTCCTGCTGGTCCTGCTGGTCCTGCTGGCGTCATCGGCGCTGGGGGAGGGAAACCGGCTGATCGAGCTGAAGGAGGATTATATTAAGGAAATACCGCATAATAAGGGTGGTTGGCTGGCGAGTGAATTTTCCGTCAGGCGCGCCTGCAAATTTCACAGGCTTGCTGGCGGCAAGTCAAGGAATTTGCAGGATGTGCATGGCGGAAATGGCACCGCCAGATATGCCGCCCGTTTGTGCGGTATTTCCTTAACGACCTGTTGTCGGATGGCGATGCGCTCTACATCCTCAGCGACTTGCAGGTATACGTCTGGCGGCCCGGGGATGACGCTCCCGCCGCGTGGAGCACCGAACCTCTGTACAGTGGAGAAGATGGGCACTACTACGGCGTCGCGCTGTTCGCCGGGGAAAGCGGCCTGAAGGCGCTGAGGATCGCCTGGGACGAGACGGACGGGATTAGCGATTTAGAGCTGTGCGACGTGGCACTGGGCGAGGACGGACAAGCCAGGGCTGAGCGCGTGAAGGCCCTGGGGCTGCCGGACGTCCTGCGCACTGCGGATGGCTTCGAGCCATGGAAGGTCTGCGTCAACGGAGAAGGCCTCGCGATTCTAGGAAACGGGGAGTCCGGCGCCGAGCTGATGCTGCTGGATCCCGGGGCCCCGCAGGCTGCCAGGCTGGTGGATCTGCCCAACTGGGATTACACGCTGGTGCCCTCTGCGCAGGGCGCGCTTCTGCTGGACAGGAGCTTCGAGGAAGAGAGCAAGCTGCTGAAGATCGGAGCGGACGGGGAAACCGAGCCGCTGTGCAAACTGACCGGCCGTGAGAGCACCGTGGCGGCGGATCCGGATACCGGCGCAATCTACGCGGCGTCCCAGAACGGGGTCTATCCGGTGTCGGTTCCCGACGGCACGCCAGGGGAGGCCTTTGGCGCGGTGCCGCTGGAGCCCCGCCGCGCGGTGGTGCTGAAGAACGGCCAGGGCTGTGCCATAGCCATGGACGGCGCGGTGGCGGTGCTGGACCCGGCCGCCAGGCTGGCGGAGGACCAGTTGTTGAGGATAAGCTGCGACTATAACGACACATGGGTGGCGCGCGCTACGCTCAAATACGCCGTTGAGCACCCCGAGGCGCCGCCGGTGACACTCTGGAGCAGCGACAGGGTGCTGGAGGACATGCTCACCCAGTCGCCGGATACCGACGTGTACATCATGGACGCCGTGTACGGGGGCACCTATGACACCCTGCAGGATCGGGGCTACCTGCTGCCCCTGGGCGACAGCGCCAGCCTTTCGGCGCTGGCCGCGCGGATGTATCCCGGCATACGGGACCGCGTCTGCCGGGACGGCGTGCCTGTGGCGCTGCCCCTGCGGCTGACGGGCAGCGGCATGGGCATCGGAGAAGGGGCGCTGGCAAAGCTGGGCCTGACGCTAAAGGACGTTCCGACCGACTGGCCCGGCTTCCTGGACTTCCTGGAGCAGCAGATCAAGCCCCGGCTGGACCAGTTGGGGGAGGAGCGGTTCACCTACGAGATGAGCGCCGGGGCCTTTGCCCGCGCCCTGCGGGATAGCATACTGAACGGTTATGTCTACGCCTCGGACGCCGCCGGCAGGCTGCCGGATTACGCGGACCCGCGGCTGCTGGCGCTACTGCAGCGCATCGAAGAGATCGACTTCACCGAATACGGCCTGCCCGAGGTCTTGGATGATGAAGATGACTTCAGCTACAGCTATGACAACGGGGAGTACCTGATCAGCCTGGATCTGGCCTACAGCTTTGAGGATGCCAACTGGACCTCCGGCACGCCGCTGCTGCTGGGCTTCGGTGACGACCTGCCGGGGGTGATGCCGGTGGGCATGGCGGTGGCCTTCGTCAACCCCTTCAGTTCCCGGGCGGAGGCGGCGACGGCCTTCCTGGAAACCCTGGCGGAAAAACTGCCCGAACAGACCCTGTACGACCTGTGCCCTGACCTGAACGAGCCCCTGAGGGACCCCAGTGCAGATGAGACGCTGGCACAGCTCCAGCGGGAGATTGACCAAACCCAGGCGGCGTTGGACGCCGCTGATCCCGCGGACCGCCAACCGCTGGAGGAGGCACTGGAGAACCAGAAGCAAAGCAAGACAAGCTATGAGGCCGAAGGCGCGTGGCTGGTCTCCGCCGAAGCGCTGTCCAAATATCGCGCCAACGCCGACCGCCTGTACGTCATTCGCCCCACCTGGTTCGACAAGGACGGCACTGGCGAGGCTAACGACCTGCTCAACCAGTACGAATCCGGCGCGATTACGCTCGAAAAGTTCCTGACCGAGGTCGACCGCAAGGCGCGAATGCAGGCGCTGGAGGGGTAAATAACAAAAATATCGAGCGCAGAGCTCGATATTTTTGTTTTACATCGCAAACTCAAACAGCGTTACCTGGCTGGTCTCGGGGATGCCGTTCAAGCACCCGGCCAGCTTCAGCTGTTCCACCATGGATTTGTTTACGCCGCGGCGCACCATGTCGTCCTGGCTGATGAAGGGACCGCCCTCCCGGGCCCTGACGAAGCCCTCCGCTGCTGCGGCGCCAATGCCTGGCAGGCTGTTGATGGGCGGCATGATCTCGCCATCCTCATCGATGAAGAACTCCGCCGCCCGGGACTTGTAGATATCGATGGGCTTGATGTGGATACCCCGCAAGTTCATCTCGATCAGGATCTCCAATATCGTCACCTCATCGTCCTTGGTGGCGGTGCGCTCGGACTTGTCCAGCGCCTTTATGTCGTCGATCATACCCCGCAGCGCGTCCACGTCCCGCGTGGTCATGCGTGTGGCGTCGAAGCTCTCGGCGTTTCGGGCCAGGTAGCAGCAGTAGTAGGCCGCAGGATAGAACACCTTGAAGTAGGCGATGCGCAGCGCCATGGTCACGTAGGCAACCGCGTGGCCCTTTGGGAACATGTACTTGATCTTCTTGCAGGTGTCGATGTACCACTCGGGGCAGTTGGCTTCCCGCATGGCCTCCTCCATCTGGGGGGTCAGGCCGCGGCCCTTGCGTACGGCCTCCATGGTCTTGAAGGCCATCGACGCCTCAACGCCGCTGGCGATCAGCGCGTTCATAATGTCGTCGCGGGTGCAGAAGCACTCCCTCAGCGGGATGCCCTGGTGCACCAGGTCCTGGGCGTTGCCCAGCCACACGTCAGTGCCGTGGGAGAGGCCCGATATGCGGATCAGCTCCTCCATGGTGCTGGGGCGGGTCTCCTTCAGCATCCCCCGGACGAAGGATGTGCCGAACTCGGGTACGCCCAGCGTGCCGCTCTCGGCGACCTTCAGTTCCTCCGCCGTCAGGCCCAGAGCCTCGGGGCTGGTAAACAGGCTGATGATCTTGGCGAATACCTCCGGGTCGTGCAGCGGCACGGCCTGGGGCGCGATGCCGGTGATGTCCTGGAGCTTGCGCAGCATGGTCGGGTCGTCGTGGCCCAGCACGTCCAGCTTCACCAGCACGTCGTGCATGCTGTTGAAGTCGAAGTGGGTGGTGATGGTGGGGGTGTTTTGGTCGTCGGCGGGGTGCTGGATCGGGGTGAACTGGTAGATCTCGTACTCTTTGGGGAGGACCACCATGCCCGCCGGGTGCTGGCCCGTGGTGCGCTTGACGCCGGTGATGCCCCGCGCCAGGCGCTCCATCTCGGCCCGGGGGAGGGAGATGCCCTTCTCCTCGCAATATTTCAGCACGTAGCCGTAGGCCGTCTTTTCGGCGATGGTGCCGATGGTGCCGGCCCGGAAGCAATACTGCTCGCCGAACAGCTCCTGGATGTAGCGGTGGGCCCGGGGCTGGTATTCGCCGGAGAAGTTCAGGTCGATGTCGGGCACCTTGTCGCCCTTGAAGCCCAGGAACACCTCGAAGGGGATGTTGAAGCCGTCCTTGTTCATCATGGCCCCGCACTCGGGGCATTTTTTCGGCGGCAGGTCCAGGCCTGTGGTGTAGTTCGGGTCCGGGTCGAACTCGGTGTGCCGGCATTCCGGGCAGGCATAGTGGGGCGGCAGGGCGTTGACCTCGGTGATGCCCGACAAGAACGCCACCAAAGATGAGCCCACGGAGCCGCGGCTGCCCACGATGTAGCCATCGGAAAGGCTCTTCGCCACCAGCTTCACCGCGATCATGTACAGCGTGGAGAAGCCGTAGCCGATGATGGCTCCCAGTTCCTTGTCGATGCGCTTCTGCACGATCTCGGGCAGCGGGTCGCCGTACAGGCTGTGGGCCTTGTCGTTCACCAGCGTGCGCAGCTCGTCCTCGGCTTCGGGCCAGAAGGGCTGGAAGGTCTCCTTGCCTTCGGGGTGGGGAATGAATATCTTCACGTCGCCGATGCGGTCGGCGATGGTGTTTGGGTTCGTAATGACGACCTCCCGGGCCTTTTCCCGGCCCAGGTAGCTGAACTCCTCCAGCATCTCGTTGGTGGTATGGAAGTACAGTGGCGGCTGGATATCGGCGTCCTTGTAGCCTTCCTTGGTGAGCAGGATGGCCCGGTAGACGCTGTCTGTGGGGTTCAGGAAGTGCACGTCGCCGGTGGCGCACACCATCTTACCCATGCCCTCGCCCAGGGCCACGATTTTGCGGTTCAGGTTGCGCAGGGCTTCGTCGTCGGGAACGGTGCCGTCCCGCTTCAAGAAGGCGTTGTTGCCAATGGGCTGGATCTCAAGATAGTCGTAGAACGACGCGATGTGCTTCAGCGTCGCTTCGTCCCGCTCGTCCAGCACCGCCTGGAACAGCTCGCCCGCCTCGCAGGCGCTGCCCACGATCAGCCCTTCCCGGTACTTGGAAATCAGGCTGCGGGGAATGCGTGGGCGGCGGTGGAAGTAGTTCAGGTGTCCCTCGCTGACCAGCCGGTACAGGTTGGTCATACCCTGCTGGGACTCGGCCAGCAATATGATGTGGTAGCTCTGCTTGGCGGCGTCGGTGGGGTAGCAGGTGTTCAGCTGGCCCAGCTGGGTGATCCCCTTCTGGGCGCGCACTTCCTCCAGTACCTTCACCATCATCTGCGCCGTGGCCCGGGCGTCGTGCACGGCCCGGTGGGCGTTGGTCAGCGACACGCCCAGCTGCTTGCACATGTTGCCCAGCTTGTGGCTCTTCAATTGTGGGAACTGGTTGCGCACGAGGGCAAGGGTATCCATGATGGCGAAGTCGAAGGGCAGTCCCGCCTGCCTGAAGGCCCTTCTAAAGAAACTCATGTCGAAGCTGGCGTTGTGGGCCACCAGCACCGCACCCTCGCAGAATTTCGCGAATTCGGGCATGACGGTCATCAGGTCGCGCTTGTCCCGCAGCATGGCGGTGGTGATGCCGGTGATTTCCACCACCCGCTCGGGCACGGGACGGCCGGGGTTGATCAGCTCGCTGAACTCGGCGACCTCCATGCCGTTTTCGAAGCGCACCGCGCCGATTTCGATGATCTCGTCGGTGCGGGTATTGAGGCCGGTGGTCTCCACGTCCAGCACCACGAAGGCGGTGCCGTCCAGGGGAATGTCCCCGGCGTTTTCCACGATGGCCGCGTCATCGTCGATCAGGTAGCCCTCGCAGCCGGGGATCAACTTGATGCCCATCTTTTTGGCTGCGCCGAAGGCCTCCGGGAAGGCCTGCACCACGCCGTGGTCGGTGATGGCGATGGCCTTGTGCCCCCAGGCCGCAGCCTGCTTGATCAGGTCGGTGGCCGAGGCGCAGGCGTCCATCGTGCTGTAGTTGGTGTGCAGGTGCAGCTCCACCCGCTTTTCGGGACTGGTGTCCTCGCGCACGGGCTTTACGGCCTCCACGATGTTGTCCACCATCAGCACCATTTGATTGGAGAAGCTGTCGAAGTTGTACTTGCCCTGCACCTTGGCCCACTTGCCGGGTTTCAGCGCGTCGGTGAGGGTTTCGGCCATAGCCTGTACGCTGGCGGGGTTTTCCCGGCTGCGGCGGGCACTGAGGAACAGCTTGCAGTTCACCGAACCGGTGTAATCGGTCATGGCAAAGGTGACGATCTTGGTCTCGCCATTCTTGGCGTCCTTGATGTCGAAGCTCACGATCTCGCCCTTGACGGCGCAGCGGCCCACGTCCTCGGTGACCTCGCCCATGGGGATGACAGGGTCGTGGATCATGCGGCCGTACAGCGCTTCGCTGGGGGTGGCCTTCTTCTGGACCTGGGGCTGGGCGAGGGTGGCGGTGGCGGCGATCAGCTCGGCCTCCCGGGCGCGGGCCTCGGCGATTTGGCGGATGCGCCGCTCCTCGTCCCCGGCAACCTCCACCCGTACCCGGGCCTGTATGCCGAACAGGTCGTTCAACTTGTCGGCCAGTATGGCGTCCACCTTGCGAGCCTTCAGAAAATTGAGACCCTCGGCGCTGGACACCCGCACCGTCAGCACGCCGCCCTCCAGCGTCCAGCCCTTGCCGCTCCAGTCGATGAAGGGCATGCAGCCGGGGCTCTCGTGGCGCACCAGCGAGCGCATCACCGGGCTGGCCACCGAGATATCCTCCAGCACCCGCTGCCGCAGAGCCGGGTATTCCAGCTGCACCTTCACGCCTACGGCGGGGAAGGCGGCGGCGATGCGCCGGTTGACGCACTCAAACTGGGCGTCGTTGAGGATGCGGTCGCAGCGCAGCCGCACCCTCATGGCGCCCGTCTTCTTTGATATGTTCACCCGGGACAGCTCCAGCGCTTCGGCCAGCGCCGGGTCCTCCTGGGCGATCAGGTTTTTCCAGAGTTCAGCCATAAGCTATATTTTCCCCGCTTTGCGAAGCCTGAAGATCAGCCACAGGATCAGCGCGCCGATCAGCAGCGCGGTTGCGATCGAGCCCTCGTAGCCGTACACTTCGTGATAAAAACTGTTGTCAGCGTTCAGGGTCCCCTGAAACATTCCGATGGATACGTTTTCACCGCTGTTTGAAATGCCAAAGAGGTATGTCTGGGTATAATTCCATGCGGTGTGAAAGCCGCACGCGATCCAGAAGTTTCCCTCCCGGCGCACCAGCAGGCACAGGAATACGCCCAGCAGGAACACGTCCAGGCAGAACATGGCACTGAAGCCGAAGTATTCCATGTTAATGATGTGGTGAAAGATGAACAGCGTGCCGCTGGCAAAGCACACCGCGTCCCAGCCGTGCCTTTCTCCGGCCACGGCGGGCACATAGCCCCTGAGCAGTATTTCCTCCGCCGAGCACTGTATGAACAGCGGCAGTATGGCCGGGATCAGTCGCCAGTCAAAGCGGTTGAACCTGAAGGTCACCGCGCCTGTGAGGGTGGCCAGCAGGGTCAGCGATCCCAGCAGTGCGAAGCCCAGCACCAGGCCCTTTCCCAGGGCTTTGAGCCTTCTTCCCGGGCTGCCCTCGGTGAATACGCCCAGCGCCCCCGGGCAGGTCAGCGCCATGAAGGCGAGGGTCAAGAGGATCGGCAGGATGATCCAGAAATTCGCGTTGTAATAGAGGCCCAATTCCGGGCCGATGAGCGGCGAAAAGAGGTCAAACTGTCGCTGGAGCCTGTATTTGATCCACAGGCCGCCGTTGTAGATCAGCAGCTCGACGACCCCGATGAACAGGAGGTTGGTCTGTATCTCTCGCCACGTCTTTGATTCAGTTCTGAAAAACGCCTTCATACGTCCTCCCCGGTAAGAATATGGTGTTTATTCTCGGGATTGCGCCTTCAACCGCCCGTAAACCGCGCAGTCCTTCCACTGGCCGTCGTGCCAGGTGTGGCGCCTGAGCAGCCCCTCCATCTCGAAGCCGCACTTTTCCAGCACTCGGCGGGAGCCCAGGTTTTCGGCCAGGCAGCTGGCCGTGACCCGGCAGGCGTCACCAGCGAAGATGGCGTCCAGCGCGGCGGCGACGGCCTCGGTCGCGTAGCCCCGGTTCCACAGGTCCCGGCGGATGAAGTAGCCCAGGCCGTAGTGCGCGCCGCCCTCGCTGCCGTCGATCACGTGCAGCCCCACCGACCCCGCCGCCTCGCCGGTGGCCTTCTCCACGGCCATCAGGTTGTAGCGCAGGCGGAAGCTGGCCTCGTCGTCTCGCATCACCGAGTGAAGATAGGCGTCGGTCCCGGCGATGTCGGCGTGGTACATATCGGGAATGTACCAGGTTGTCGCCGGGTCGCTGAGCATGGCGTGCAGCGGCAGCAAGTCCCCGGGGACGTGCTCCCGAAGGATCAGCCGCGGGGTCTCGATGTGGACCATGTGGGTGTTGGCGGTGGGATGGAGGATCTTGGTCATCGGTTCGCGACCATCCTGCGAATCTCGGCGATCAGCTCGGCGGCCAGGTCGCCGCCCTTGATGGGCCGGGGCGGCTGGTCCTTGACAAACAGCACGCCCGCGCCGTCCTTTCCGCCGGCCACACCCAGGTCGGCCTCCCGGGCCTCGCCGGGGCCGTTGACCACGCAGCCCATCACGGCCACCTTCAGGGGGACCCTGATGTCGGCGGTCCCGGCACGGACCTGGTGGGCGATGCCCTCCACATCGATGCCGGTGCGGCCGCAGGTGGGGCAGGAGATGATCTCGATGCCGTCCCGCCGCAGCCCGCAGGCCCGGAGGATGGAAAGCCCCGCGGGGACCTCCTGCACCGGGTCGCCGGACAGGGATACGCGGATGGTGTCGCCGATGCCCTCCAGCAGCAGCGCGCCGATGCCCACGGCGCTCTTGACGATGCCCACGTCGGCGGTGCCGGACTCGGTGACGCCGATGTGCTGGGGATAGTCGCAGGTCTTCGACGCCAGACGGCAGGCGGCCACCATCTTGCGAACGTCAGTGGCCTTGAAGGACAGCACAATATCGTCGTAGCCGGCCTTCTCCAGCATCCGGGCGTGGTTCAGGCCGCTCTCCACCATGCCTTCGGGGGTGACGCCGCCGTACTTTTCCAGGATTTCCTTTTCAATGCTGCCGGAGTTCACGCCGATGCGCACCGGCACCCGGTGGACCTTCAGGCAGTCGGCCAGCTCGCGTACATGGGCCTCCCCGCCGATGTTGCCGGGATTGATGCGCACCTTGGCGATGCCGTTTTCCACGGACTGTATGGCCAGCCGGTGGTTGAAGTGGATGTCCGCCACCAGCGGGACGGGGCTGCCGTCCACCAGGTCGCGCACGGCCCTTGCGCAGGCCTCGTCGTACACCGACACGCGCACGATATCTGCCCCCGCCGCCGCCATGGCGCGGATCTGGGCGAGGGTGGCCTGAACATCCCGGGTATCGGTGTTGGTCATGGTCTGAACGGAAACTGGCGCGCCACCGCCGATGGCGACGGGGCCGACGCTGACTTTGCGGGTAGGCATGGTGAGGACTCCTTTTTTTGTGTGGTTCGATAAAATCTGATTTATCGAGCTGTTGACGAAGGCCCCAAAAGTAGCCTTCCCCCGGTGGGGAAGGTGGATTTGACGAAAAATGCTTGCATTGTTTCGTCAAAGACGG
>CADBVG010000041.1:44811-54815 GCA_902798105.1 uncultured Eubacteriales bacterium | reverse complement strand
CGGATGAGGTCTCCGACGATGGTACAACGCATTTTTCAGCAGAGGCGCGAGGCGCACCGTAAGGGGACCTCATCCGGCGCTACGCGCCACCTTCCCCATGGGGGAAGGCTTTTGGCTGACGCAACAGCTCGATAAATCAGAATTTGCTATGTCGTTCGGTGCTGAACGCCAGCACGATTTCCTCATGGCCGAGGTCATGCACCTGGGGATTATATTTCTTCGCGATTCCGTTCCACAGGCGTCTTGCGGCGGTGTTCTTTACGCTGTACTTGATCTCCCAGCGCCCGGGGAATTGGGCCATGATGCACTGAACCGCCTGCGTCGCAATGCCCCGCCCGCGATATGCGGGGAGAACGGTGAACTCCGCCATCGCGTGGTCGGGGGCTTCGCCGATGCAGGAATGGGCGTTGAGCAGCGCGAACCCCACGGGAATATCGCCTTCAAGGATCAGCAGCGCCACGCGGTCCGGCTCGGAAAAATAGGCGTCGAACCAGCGATAGGGATAGTTGCCGTCCGAATCCGGGGAAATATCATACCAGCGGGACAGCTCGCGCAGATAGTCCTGCAACAGGTGCCACAGCAGTGGTCGTCCCTCGGGGCGTACCTGTGACAGGCCGATCATTTACAGCTTGAACCCGCCGGAGATCAGCTTCGCGATGTCGTGGAAAGTCAGCACCACGAACAGGCCCAGCAGCAGCACCATGCCGATGGCGTGGACGGTGCCCTCCTTCTCCGGGGGAATGGGCTTGCCGCGGATGGCCTCGACGATCAAGAACAGCAGCCGCCCGCCGTCCAACGCGGGGATGGGAAGCAGGTTCATGATGCCCAGGTTCAGGCTGATGATGAAGATCAGCCACAGCACCATGTACATGCCCTCCCGGGCTTGCTGGGCCACCACGGCGATGATGCCCACGGTGCCGGCGGTGTCCTCCAGCCCCTCGCCCTTGAAGATCAGGTTTTTGAGGCTCTCCAGCATCATGCCGGTGGTCTCCACCATGTAGCTACCTGCCTCGCGGATGGACTCAAAGAAGTTGTAGGTCCGGCTGGAAAACACGATGCCGATCTGGTAACGGGTGGTCTGGCCGCTCTCATCGGTCACCGGTGCGGCGGTCATGGTATAGTTGAGCTTCTCGCCGTCCCGGTCCACCACCAGGTCGATGGGCTTGGACAGGTCGCCGGCCTGTATGACCTGGATCATCTGGCTGACCCCGGCGGAATCGTTGGTCAGGGACTGGCCGTTGACCTCCAGGATGTGGTCCCCGGGCATAAGTCCCGCCTGGGCGGCAGGCTGGTCGGGTATGACCTGGTCGATGATGGGGTAGGTCTCGGCGATGAAATAGAAGTGCAGCATGATCGCGCACACCACGAAGGCCAGCACGAAGTTCATGAACGGCCCCGCCAGCACGGTGATAAACCGCTTCCACACGGGCTGGTTGTTCATGGCGCGGGGGTCGTCGTTGACCTCGTCCTCGCCCACGAAGGCGCAGTAGCCGCCCAGCGGGATCGCCCGCAGGGAATACTGTATGCCCTTGCGCTCCCAGCCCAAAAGCCGCGGGCCGAAGCCCACGGAAAATTCCACGATGCCGATGCCGCACAGGCGGCCCACGCAGTAGTGGCCGAATTCATGTACCGTCACGATGATGCCCAGCATCACGATGGCGAGGAGGATATAGAGGATGTTTGACAGCATAGATTGATTGCCTCCGGGGTGGTTTGGTAATCCCTCAAATCTGATTTATCGAGCGTCAGCTCGATAAATCAGATTTTGATTCGTTCTTTGGCATACGCCCTCGCCTTCCCGTCTGCCTCATACACGTCCGCAATACACATGATCGGCGTGACGGGGATGGCGTCGAGGGCGGCGAGGATAATCTCGGGGATGCGGCCGAAGGGGATCTGCCCCTTCAGGAACGCGCCCACGGCGGCCTCGTTGGCGCCGTTCAGCACCACCGGGGCGCTGCCACCGGCCTTCAGGGCCTCGATGGCCATGGGCAGGGCGGGAAAGCGGTCGGTGTCGGGGGCGGCGAAGTCCAGATGCCCCAGGGCGGCGAAGTCCAGGGGTTTGGCGTCGTAGGGGATGCGCTCGGGGTAACCCATGGCATAGCCGATGGGGCCGCGCATGTCCGGGTTGCCCAGTTGGGCCAGCACCGCGCCGTCCCCGAACTCCACCATGCTGTGCACGATACTCTGGGGGTGCACCACCACATCAATTTTCTCGGCCGGCATGCCAAACAGGTGGTGGGCCTCGATGACCTCCAGCCCCTTGTTGACCATGCTCGCGCAATCCACGGTGATCTTGCCGCCCATGTTCCAGGTGGGGTGGGCCAGCACGTCCTTCACCGTCGCGTTGTAGATATCTTCTTTTTTCCAATTGCGCAGCGCCCCGCCGGAGCAGGTGAGCAGCAGCCGTTTGACCGGGTTGCCCTGGCGCGCCTGGAGGCACTGGAAGATGGCGGAGTGTTCGCTGTCCACGGGCAGCATGGGGATGTTCTTTTCAGCGGCCTTGGCCATCACCAGGTCGCCGCCGGTGACCAGCGCCTCCTTGTTGGCCAGCAACACCCGCTCGCAAACGTCCAGGGCCGTCCACACGGCGTCCAGCCCCGCGATGCCTACGATGGCGCAAAGGGCATCCTGGGCCCTGGAGGCCTTCAGGGCCTCGACGGTGGAATCCGGGCCAAACACCCACTGGCAGAAGCGCACATCCTCCGGGATGGCTTCGGGTTCGTTCACCAGGGCGGCAACGTCGGGGCGGAACTGGCGCACAAGCTCAAACAGCTTGTCCGACGCGCTGTGGGCGGTCAGGCAGCTGGCCCGGAATTTGTCGGGGTGGCGGCGCACGATGTCCAGCGCCTGGGTGCCGATGGAGCCGGTGGCTCCCAATATGGCTATTGTTCTCATATCCGACCTCTGTTACAGACCGTAGATTTTGAAGAATACGTAGCAGGCCACGCCGCAGAACAGTATGCCGTCCATGCGGTCCAGCATGCCCCCGTGGCCGGGGAAGATGGTGCCGAAGTCCTTGATGCCGCAGTGGCGCTTGACCAGCGAGGCCACCAGGTCGCCGATCTGGCTTAGCCCCCCGGCGATCAGCCCCAGCACGCCAAACGCCCACAGCGGCGGAAGCGGTGACGCGGCAAGGTCGGCGGCGATCTGCGGGTGGTTGGCGGCGATCATGCCGGTCACCCAGGGCACCAGCATGGCAAACAGCACGCTGGAGATGAGCCCCGCGATGGAGCCTTCCACGCTCTTCTTAGGGCTGATCTCGGGAGACAGCTTGTGCTTGCCGAACCGCAACCCGATGAACAAGGCGAAGGTATCATTTACCGACGCGATGAAGAAGGTCAGTATCAGCGCCAGCGTGGAGGCTGTGCGGGTGTTCAGGTCCTGGAGCGTGATAATCAGCGAGAAGAACAGCCCGGGGTAGAGCATCGGAAATACCGTGCTCATCAGGCTGTCAAAGGCCACCTTGCCCTTGAATACGATCACCGTCATGGCCAGCAGCAGCCCGATGATCAACGCGAACATGGCCGGGCTGATCGAGGCGAACAGCGAAGCGTCGTTGAGGGTGGCGTAATAGGCCTGGGCCAGCACGGCCAGCACGCAATACACGTAGCCGGACCAGCGGACGGGATCGTAGTTGATCCTGCGAAAGGCGCGGTACATCTCACTGGTGGACATCAGCATGCTGGTCAGCAGTATGACGCGCAACGGCCAGCCCTGGAACCAGATGCCCAGGGCCATGATGATGATCAGTATGGCCGCGGTGACGATGCGTTTAATCAATTGGCAGCCTCCTCTTTTTCGGTCGAGGGGGTTTGGCCCTTCACCCCGCCGAAGCGGCGGTCGCGGCTGGCATAGACGCATAAGCACTTCATGTAGCGCGCCCGGTCGAAGTCCGGCCAGTAGCACTCGTCGAACACCATCTCGGCGTAAGCCAGCTGCCAGGGTAGGAAGTTCGAGGTGCGCATTTCGCCGCTGGTGCGAATTAGCAGGTCCACGTCCGGCAGGCCGGCGGTGTACAGCTTTGAGGCGAATTCTTCTTCGTCGATATCCCCGGGCTCGATCTCGCCGTCCTTCACCGCCTGGGCCAGCAGCCGCGCGGCCCGGGCCAGCTCGGCCCGTCCGCCGTAGTTCAGGGCGATATTCAGCCGAAGCCCCCTGTTGTCTTCGGTACGGGCCATGGCGTTGAGAAGGGCCTGACGCTGGGGCTCGGGCATGCCGTCCACGTCGCCCAGTATGGTGATCTTTACATTTTTTTCGTCCAGCTCGTCGATCTCGGAGTTGAAGTACTTCAACAACAGGCCCATCAGGGCGGAGACTTCCTCCTTCGACCGGGACCAGTTCTCCGTGGAGAAGGCATAGAGGCTCAGGGCTTCGATGCCCCAGTCGTCGCTGGCGCGGATGATGTCCCGCAGGGCTTCGGTGCCGGCGGCATGACCGGCGGAGCGGGGCAGGCCCCGGCTGGTGGCCCAGCGGCCGTTGCCATCCATGATGATGGCTACGTGCCGGGGCAGCGCCTCGGGGGGCGGCAACGTCGGCGCAGGGGCGCTGGCGGTCACGGGTGTGATCGTGATGTATTCGGGCTTGGGGCGAAAAGCGTTGCCCAGCAGGCGGGTGAGCTTGTCGAAGCGCATGGGGGACCTCCCGTTACAGGCGATGATATAATGCGCTGTAGGGGCGGCGATGCGCCGCCCGCCCAAACGATACAGTCATGGACGGGCGCCGCATCGGCGCCCCTACAATTGATGTGGGGTGGATGACACGGGCGCAATCAGCGCCCGCCCGCAGGGCGGGCTGAGGGTGCAAGCGCGGGAGCGAAGCCCCAAGACGCACCCGAAACCCAAACTCGAACGCAGTGAGTTTGGGGCGTTACACGGACATGATCTCCTTTTCCTTGTCCGCGCCGACCTTTTCCAGTTCCTCGATGTGGGTGTCGGTGACCTTTTGCAGATCCTTCTCGGCCAGCTTCTGGTCGTCCTCGGTGATGGCGGAGTCCTTCTTCATCTTCTTGATGGACTCCATCGCGTCGCGGCGGATGTTGCGGATGGCCACCTTACCCTCTTCGACCATCTTCTTCACCTGCTTGCACAGGTCCTTGCGGCGCTCGCCGGTCAACTCCGGCACCAGCAGGCGTATGACCTTGCCGTCGTTGGAGGGGTTGATGCCGATATCGGATTTTTGGATGGCCTTTTCGATGGGCCCGATCATCTTCGGCTCCCAGGGCGCGATGACAAGCAGGCGGGGTTCCGGAGAGGAGATGTTGCCCACCTGGTTCAGGGCGGTGGGGGTGCCGTAGTAATCCACGGTGATTTTGTCCAGGATCTTCGGGTTGGCCCGGCCCGCGCGCAGCGTTGCCAGATCGTTCTGAATGTTGGCGATGGTCTTGTCCATCCTGTTGCCCGCAGATTTAATGGTCTCCTTGTACATATTCTCTACCTCCGCATGAAGCGCATTCCACGCCATTATTTCGATGGATATATTGTAGCGTAAACGCGGCGAAATGGCAAGTACAAATTTTTATCGGCGGTGGAGCAGGCTCCACCGCCGATAATGCTGTCAGTCCTCCACGATCCTTCCGTCCACCCCGACGGTCACCACCCGCCAGGGGATGAACTTGCCGCTTTTTTGCAGCGCCTGCTTCGCGGCGTACTCCAGCCCACCACAGCAGGGTACCTCCATGCGCGCTATGGTGATATCCCGGATGTCGTTTTCCCGGATGATGGCCTCCAGCTTTTCGCTGTAGTCCACGCTGTCCAGCTTTGGACAGCCCACCAGCGTCACCCGGCCGCGGATGAAGTCGTTGTGGAAGTTGCCGTATGCATAGGCGGTGCAGTCCGCCGCGATCAGCAGCTTCGCGCCGTCGAACCAAGGAGCGTTCACAGGGGCCAGCTTGATCTGCACCGGCCACTGGCGCAGCTGGCTGGCTACCGGGCTCGTGGGGGCAGCCGCCGGACTAGCGTTCATCTGCCTTGGCGCTGAGCCAGGGCAACCGCCCGTCATGGTCCTCGGGGCGGAGCCGGGGCAGCCATGCCGCCCTTGCATCCTTTCCGTCAGCCTTGCCGCCTTCGCCGCGCGCACCGCTTCCTCATCATAGGCGGGGGCTTCCCGCTCCTCAAAGGTGATGGCCCCGGTGGGGCAGCCGGGCAGGCAGTCGCCCAGCCCGTCGCAATAATCCTCCCGGGTCAGCTTCGCCTTGCCGTCGATCATCTGAATGGCGCCCTCGTGGCAGGCTTCGGCGCAGGCACCGCAGCCGTTGCACTTTTCCTCGTCAATGTGAATGATTTTCCGCTTCATGCGTTCAACGCCTCCTTTTCCTTCGCCAGTTTCCGGGCCTGGCGCTCCGCCATGGTGCGGGCTTTCTGCTGGCGGGCAATTTCCATCATGTGTTCATACATCTCCTCGCCCACGCACTTCTTCGCGTACTGGCACCACTGTACACAGCTTAGCGCGTCGTTGTAGATCACCTGGCCGCAGTTTTCGCACACCGCCTCGGTGTCCACTGAGAATATCTCAATCAAGTTTCCGCACTTCGGGCAGTGCTTTTCCTCCAGCGTGGGGGTACGGGGCTTGCCCTGGCAGCCTTCAAATATCATAAAATCGTCCCTCCTTCTTTACCGCGCTTTCTTGTTTTCATGCCAATATTTTACTATACTCGTGGGCAAATGTATGTTGGATTTACAACATCGGAGGTTAAAATGCCGGACAGTTTTGACGTTCTGGCCGCATGCCCGCTGTTTGAGGGAGTGTCCCGGCAGGACATGGAGGCCATGCTGAAATGCATGCAGGCCCGTGTCATCGACGTGCCAAAGGGCGGGACGGTGTTCCGGGCGGACGAACCTGCGGAATATGTGGGCATACTGCTCCGCGGCGGCGTGCAGGTACTCCGGGACGATTTCGACGGCAACCGCGCCATACGGTCCGCGATACAGCCCGGCGAGCTGTTCGGGGAGACCTTCGCCTGTGCCGACGTTGGACGGCTGCCCGTGTCGGTGGAGGCGGACCAGCCCAGCCGGGTGCTGTTGATCCGGTTAAAGCAGATCATCGAAACCTGCCCCGGTGCCTGTGGCTTTCACAACCGCGTGGTGCTGAACCTGCTGAAGGTCCTGGCGGCAAAGAACCTGATGCTGAACCGGAAGCTGGAGATCACCTCCCGGCGCACCACCCGGGAAAAACTGATGGCCTACCTGTCGGCCCAGGCTCGCGCTGCCGGGTCGGACCGCTTTGTGATTCCCTTCGATCGCCAGGGCCTGGCGGACTACCTGGGGGTGGATCGCAGCGCCCTGTCATCGGAGATCGGCAAGCTGCGGCGGGAGGGCGTCATCGAGAGCAACCGCAGCGCGTTTACACTGTTGCGATAGCTCCCCCTTGACTTGCCGCCAGCAAGCCTGCGGGGTCTTTCCTTGCCAGAACGAAAAATCTGCTTCACGGCTTTCGCTGTTCTAACCTGAGAGTAGTATCACACGGGATTCGGATGGCACCGTCGCCGCATCGGCAGCTGAACCTATGGAGGATGAGAGCATGTATACCAAAGCATTGAAGCGGACCACGCTGATGATGACGGGCCTGATCGCGATATTCGTGACGGCCATTGCGATGGGGCTCGCGGCACGGCAGATGATCGCACCGAGGCCGGGCGGCGGTCCCGCGGGGCCAGTAGAGGGCATTCATGAAATCGAGCGGACGCCTGAACCGACCCTCGCGCCGACGCCCGAGCCGACCCCGGAGCCGCGCAGCGCGCGGATACGCGCCGTGGGTGATTTGATGGTTCATCAGACACAGCTGGACTTCGCCAAACAGGAGGACGGCAGCTATGATTTCCATCCCCAGTATGCGCGCATCGCAGACGTGCTGGCCGACGCGGACTATACCATTGCCAACCTGGAGACTACCATCGGCCGCAATGACAACCGGGCATGGTCGGGCTTCCCGTGCTTTAATACCCCGGAATCGCTGCTGGACACCGTGCGGGACGCGGGCATCGACTTTCTGACCCTGGCCAACAACCACATCGTGGACCGGGGCTTCACGGGCCTTCAGCTGACCGTGGACAATGTGGAGCGCTACGGCTTTGACTACGCCGGGGCGAACCGCACCCCTGAAGAGAAGGAGCGGGCCGTGGTGGTGGAGGTCAACGGCATTCACATCGGCATGCTGTGTTACACCGAGATGACCAACGGCATGGAGAAGATCAAGGGCAACGGTGCCGCCCGCGAGTACGGCGTGAATTATCTTAAGGACGCGGACTTCGACGCGGATGTGCGCAAGCTGCGGGACGCCGGCGCCGAGGTGATCTTCGCCCTGCCCCACTGGGGGGCGGAATATACCCAGAAGCCCATCCAGAGCGTGGAAACCACCGCCAAAAAGCTGGTGGCCGCCGGGGTGGACGTGGTGCTCGGCAGCCATCCCCACATGGTCCAGCCGGTGGTCTGGGTCGAGGCCGAGACGGAATCCGGCGAGGTGCGCCGGGGCCTGGTGGCCTACAGCATGGGCAATTTCATCAGCAACATGAGCAAGCGGCACACCGATTATGGCATACTGTTGGATTTTACGCTGAAGGAGAAGGAGACCGGCGTTTTCGACGTGACCGACGTGAAGGTGATGCCCACCTTCTGCTGGCGCCAGCCGGATGTGATCCAGACCCTGCCCGCGCTGGATTACTACGACGCACCCCCCGAGGGCATGGGCGATGACCGTTGGCAGCGGCTGCGGGAAGCCGTGGACAGCCTGCGCAAGCTGATTGTCGACTTCCCGATGATTGGGAGCAAATTCTGATATATCGAGCTGGGCTCGAGATATCAGAATTTTCCGGGGCTTGTGCTGCGCGGTCAAATGTGGTATAATATCTACGCAAGCGGCAGTGGCGGAATCGGCAGACGCCTCAGACTTAAAATCTGATACCCAATGGGTGTGCGGGTTCAAGTCCCGCCTGCCGCACTGATCAATGGAGCGCGATTCGTCAATTCGGATCGCGCTCCTTCATTATCGAAAGTTATTGTAATCTTTATTGAAATGGTCGGAATTCTATGGTATGATATCTTCAATTCACCGCAACGGGCGGCGAATGGGATTCCGACCTGCTGATCGACTAACCCATCGACCCAAAAAGGAGGTCATATTTCATGAAGAAACTGCTTTCCGCCGCGCTGCTGCTGGTCCTCGTCGCCGCGCTGTCCCTGTCGGCCTGCGCGGAGGGGGGTGACGCCCTCGCCCGCATCCGGGAACGGGGCACGCTGGTGATTGCCACCGAGGGCAACTGGCAGCCCTGGACCTATCACGACGAGAACGACGTGCTGACCGGCTTCGACGTGGAAATCGGCACGCTGCTGGCCGAGGGCCTGGGCGTGCAGCCCGAGTTCCAGGAGACTGCCTGGGACGCCATACTGGCGGGTGTGGATGCCGGCCGCTTCGATATCGCCTGCAACGGCGTGGGCTATACCGAGGCCCGGGCGGAGAAGTACAGCTTCTCTACGCCCTACGTGTACACCCAGATCGTGCTGGTGGTGAAGGGCGACAACGATACCATCAACACCGTGGAGGACTTAAGCGGCAAGACCACCGCCAATACCGCCTCCAGCACCTTCGCCGCCATCGGCGAGCAGTACGGCGCGATGGTGACGCCCGTGGACGACCTGATTCAGACCATCATGCTGGTGGAGCAGGGTCGCGTGGACGCTACGATCAACGCCAAAGGCTCCATCGACGATTACCTGGCCCAGCACCCCGAGGCCAACATCCGCATCGCCCAGATCCTGCCCCAGGGCGAGCCGGTGGCCTATCCCATCCGCAAGGGCGAGGACACTGAGACCCTGCTCGACGCCATCAACGAAATCCTCGAAGCCAAGCGACAGGACGGCACTCTGGCCGCGCTGTCGGAGAAGTATTTCGGGGTGGATTTGACGAAGGAAGGGTAAATTCTGATTTGTCGCTGAGGCGACAAATCAGAATTTGAGTGGCTAGTGGCCAGTGATTAGTGGCTAGTGAAGGAGGAAATCCTTGCGGATTTC
>CADBVG010000041.1:36654-44721 GCA_902798105.1 uncultured Eubacteriales bacterium | reverse complement strand
ACAAATCCCGTAGGGATTTGCTCCACCACTAGTCACTAGCCACTAACCACTAATCACTCAATTCTGATTTATCGAGCACAGCTCGATAAATCAGAATTTTCCAACATCATTCAATGGAGTGCAGACCATGAACGAACGTCTCTGGGGAATCCTGGTGGATTCCCTTCCGAAGCTGCTGGAATATGGCGTAAAGGTGACAGTGCCCCTGACGGCACTGTCCTTTGCGCTGGCGCTGGTGATCGCGCTGATCGTGGCGATGATACAGTACGCCAACGTGCGCGTGCTGCGCCAGATCTGTCGCTTCTACATCTGGATCGTCCGGGGCACGCCGTTGCTGGTTCAGCTGTACCTGGTGTTCTACGGCCTGCCCAGCCTGGGCGTCACACTGCCGGCCTATCCCACGGCGGTGCTGGTGTTCGGCTTCAACGAGGGAGCCTATATGGCCGAGAGCATCCGCGGGGCGCTGGAGAGCGTCTCCCGGGGCCAAATGGAGGCAGGCTGGTGCGTGGGCCTGAACTACTTGCAGATCATGCGCCACATCGTGCTGCCTCAGGCCTTTCGGGCTGCCTTCCCGGCACTGTCCAATTCGCTGATCTCTATGCTGAAGGGCACCTCGCTTGCGGCGACCATCACCGTGACTGAGATGTTCAGGGAGGCCACCATCATCAACGGCCGGGTGTATGAATCCCTGGGCCTGTATACCGAGGTGGCACTGATCTACCTGGCCTTCTGTACGATATTGACCTGGCTGCAGCGCATTGGCGAGAAGAAGCTGGCCAGCTACGGGGGTGATCGGGCATGATGCTTGAGGCGCGAAACGTGCGCAAGTCCTTCGACGGCCGGGAAGTGCTGAAGGGCATCGACCTTGGCGTGGAGAAGGGCGAGGTCATCGCCATACTGGGGCCCAGCGGCTCCGGCAAGACCACGCTGCTGCGCTGCCTGAACTTCCTGGAGCGTGCCGACGGGGGCGAGCTGACCTTTGACGGCGAGCGTTTCGATTTGCACGGGGCCAGCCGCAAGGAGGTCGCCCGTCTGCGGCGCAAGACGGCCTTCGTGTTCCAGAACTACAACCTGTTTCTGAACAAGACGGTGCTTCAGAACGTGACCCTGGGCCTGACCGTGGGCGCGGGCATGAAAAAGGATGAGGCCAAACGGCTGGCCGTGGACGCCCTCACGCGGGTGGGCATGGCCCAGCGGCTGGACAGCTATCCCAGCCAGCTCTCCGGCGGCCAGCAGCAGCGGGTGGCCATTGCCCGGGCGCTGGCCTCCAGCCCCGAGATCATCTACTTCGACGAGCCCACCAGTGCCCTGGATCCCGAGCTGATTGGCGAGGTGCTGGCCGTGATGCGCAGACTGGCCGAATCGGGCATGACCATGCTGGTGGTGACCCACGAGATGGAGTTCGCCCGCAATGTGTCCAGCCGGGTGCTGTTCATGGAGGAGGGGCGCGTGATCGAGTCCGGCCCCTCGAAGGCCTTCTTCGAAAACCCGAAGGAAGAGCGGTCCAGGGCTTTCATCGGGAAGATACTGGGGGGAAAATTCTGATATATCGAGCTGTTGCTTGATGAATCAGTATTCAATCCGCACGCTCTATCATCGAAAGGGAATCCTATGGAAAAGAATCCTGCGCCTCAAATACAGAGCTCACTGCGCCACGGCATACTGAAGATGCCGGCGGAATGCTACGCCGCCAGCGGCATCATCGTCAACGGGCGGCGCATCAAGACCTTTGTGTTTACCACAGATTTGGCCATCATTCGCAACTGTGACGCCGACGCCGTCTTTGCCGTATATCCATTCACGCCCCAGCAGGCTATCAGCGAGGCGATCATCAAGCACGCCTACATTCCGGTGTTCTGCGGTGTGGGCGGAGGGACCACCCGCGGACTGCGTACCATCGGCCTGGCCAAGGACGTGGAGAGCCAGGGGGCCATGGGCGTAATCATGAACGCCCCGATCACGAATCTGAACCTGGCCGCGGTGGCGGCGGCAGTGGACATCCCGGTGATCATCACCGTCACCCGCATGAATACCGACATTGACGCCCGATTGAACGCGGGAGCGAGCATACTCAACGTCGCCTGTGCCACCCAGACCCCGGAGATCGTTGCCGCTATCCGGAAGGAACGCCCCGATGTGCCCATTATCGCCAGCGGCGGACCCACCGGCGAAACCATACGCCGCACCATTGCCGCCGGCGCGAACGCCGTTACCTACACGCCACCCTCCACTGCCGAGCTGTTCAAGCGGATGATGGCGGGGTACAGGGAATAGAGCTCGGAGTTTAGAACTCATACTCCTCTCAGTTTAAACCAGCGATTCTGTGGGCCTCCTTGACTTGCCGCCAGCAAGCCTGCGGAGTCTTTCCTTGCCAGGACGAAAAATCTGCTACACAGCTTTCGCTGTTTTAACCTGAGAGTAGTATCAGAGTTCAGATGCTGGATGGCATATTCCGCGCTTATTGCAAACCCTTATCCTGAACGCGCCCCATGGAAAAGGACGCTGCCGATGCATCGGCAGCGTCCTTTTCCATGGGGATTCTTTATGCCGCGGGCTTTTCCGCCGCTTCCTCGGTCGCCTCAGGCAGTATGATGGTCAGAGAGCCGCGGGGCTGGCCGTACTGCTCTGCGGAGATCACGCCGCCCAGCGCCTCGGTGATGTACTCGGTCACGGCCTGGTCCATCGGGATGCCGGTGTCGAAGCCGGTGCCGGCCTCATAGGCGCGGTTGAACACGTTGTAGGTGTCGCCGCCGGCGGCGATGAAGTTGTTGGTCACCACGGCGTAGGTGGCTTCGGGATCGAAGGGCTGGCCGTTGATGGCAGTGATGGTCACACGCTGGATGCTGGCCGGGGCGTAGTAGGAGGTATCCTTGCCGTTCTGAATGTAGACGTCGCCCTTGTCAAAGGGTTTGCTGCAATCCACGGTCCACTCGATGCCGCTGGTCTGGGGGAAGCCGCCGACCTGCTCGGGGGTGGAGAAGGTGGAAGCTTCCAGCGCTTCAAGCATCTCCGCGCCGGTGACGTAGATCACGGCCACGGTGTTGCCGAAGGGCAACACGGAGTTGATGGATTCCATGGACACGTCGCCCGCTTCGATGTTCGCGCGGATGCCGCCGCCGTTGGTGATGGCTACCACCTGGCTGGGCTCGGTGTTTTCGAGGCCGCCCTCCTTGAGCACCTTCCAGGCCATGGCGTCGGCCACCAAGTCGCCCAGGTTGGTCTCACGGGTGCGGTTGGTTTCACGCGCACCGTCGAGGAATGCCTCGGCGGTGGCAAAGGGCGTGCTGTATTCCTCGTCCACGGCGTCGATGATGCCCTGGGCTTCGGCGGCGACCGTCTCGTCCTTGGTCAGGCTGGCAGTGGACAGCAGGAAGTGATCCTCGATGAGCCCGGTGGCATTGTCGATGACCAACACGCCCACGTAGGCGAACTTCGTGCCGGTGGACTGGACGGGCAGGCCGTACTTGGCGCTCGTCATCACGGTGTGGGAATGGGCGTCGATGGCGAAGTCAATGCCGTCCACCGTGTTCAGCAGGTCCACGGAACGATAGCCGTTGATGGCGGCTTCGGCGTTTACGCCCAGGTGGGTCAGGCCGATCACCAGGTCGCACTCCTCGCGGATGGCGTCCACGGCGTTCTGTACGGCGTCATAGAACTTGCTGAAGCTGGCAAAGCTGATGTTGGTGATCAGGGCGGGGTTCACCTTGGTGGCCGTCTGGGGGGTTTCAACGCCCACGAAGCCGATCTTCATGCCGGTGGAGGTCTCTATGATGGTCGAAGGGGGCAGTATGGTCTCGCCGGTCTCGTCCAGGTAGACGTTGCAGCAGATCACCTGGAAATTGGCGTCGGCCAGGTTCTCCATCAGCTGGTCATAGCCGAAGTCAAATTCGTGGTTGCCCAGGGTCACCACGTCGTAGCCCGCCGCGTTCATCATGTCGATGGCGGCCTTGCCCTTGTTGACGCTGACGTAGATATCACCCTGGGTGAAGTCGCCGGCGTCCACCAGCAGCACGTCGCTGGCGCCTTGGCTCAGTATCATGTCCCTGAGGGCGGGCATGTAGGCGTAGCCGGCAATGGCGCCGTGCACGTCGTTGGAGTGCAGGATCACCGTCTTGCCGGAGAAGTTGGACGATTCTGTCTTGGTGACGGGGAACAGGTTGGAATAGTAGTCCGCCAACGCGGCCGAGCCCATGGCCAGCACCAGCGCAAGCACCAGGAGGAGGGAAAGCAGCTTCTTAGTCATGTGTACCACTCCTTTTTCTATTTTGATAGACAATACTATGATAACGTTTTTTAGAGGAAAAAGCAAGGCGTAAATTCTGATTTATCGGGCTGACGCCTGAAAAATCAGAATTTGCCTACCACAGCTCCTCCCGCATATATTCCCCGCCATCCAAATCCTTCCACACCATCACGCCGCCTTCCAGGGTGGCGTAGCTGTGGGGGGTGTTTTGCTTGGGGATGGAGACCGAGCCGGGGTTGACATAGGTGAAGCCCTCGTGGCGGTGGCAACAGGGGATGTGGGTGTGGCCGCATAGAAGTATATCGCCGGGCTGCAGCGGCGGTGGATTGCCCTCGTTCAGGACGTGGCCGTGGGTGGCGTACACCGTGTGCCCGTCCACCAGCAGGGCACAGTAGTCCGCCATCACCGGGAATGACAGCACCATCTGGTCCACTTCGGCCTCACAGTTGCCCCGCACGCACAGCAAGTGGGGCGAAATGTCGTTCAGCATGGCGATCACGCGCTTGGGCGCGTAGTCCTCCGGCAGGTCGTTTCGGGGCCCGTGATACAGCAGGTCGCCCAGCAGCACCAGGCGTTCGGGTGTCTCCTGCTGCCAAGCCTCCAGCATTTTTTCACACCATTTCGCGGAACCGTGGATGTCCGATGCAATCATCAGTTTCATGGGCTTGCCTCCGTTGAGAGTGGGATACTGAATTCTGATTTGCCGCAACGCGATAAACCGGAATTTACAGTCATCATACCATCATTTCCCTTCCCTTGCAAGTATGCAACGATATTGTTTCGAAAACCATATTATGTTATTGCGTGAAACTACAAATTAGAATCGATCACCATATGATATTAACGTCAGGTTATTTTCTGTGCCCTGCGCGTTGAGTTTTGCGAAACAGGGACCCACCGGACTGGAAATCTTGACATAATTGTGATAGAATGAACTGATTTACAGTATGATGATTTGCCGTATATCAGCCGGCATAGAATCATAATATCGAGGGGGAGTGACAAATGGACACGCAGAAGAAGCGGATGGGGGATCGCTTCGACGCGATGCTGGTGCGGGACATCGATCCGCTGCACTGGTTTATGCCCTACCTGTACCCGAACCGGGCCGACAACGAGGCCTTTATCCGCGAGGAATTTGACCTGACGAACCTGGAGGCCTTTCTGGAGAAGAAGAACGATTCCCTGGACAAGGCCCACCGCTATACCATCTTCCACGCGGTGTGCGCGGCAATTGTGAAGACCTTCACGCTGCGGCCCCAGATGAACCGCTTCATCAAGGGCTGCCGCCTGTACCAGCGCGACGACCTGAGCCTGGGCTTCGTGGTGAAGAAGCAGTTCAGGGACAATGCCGACGAGGGGCTGGCCTTCATCAAGTTTCCGCCGGAGACCACCATCGACAGCCTGCACGAGCGCATCATGCAGGAGATCTTTGAATGTCGCTCGGACAAGATGGACAACTCCACCAAGGGCATGGAGATGTTCACCCGCCTGCCGCGCTGGCTGATGCGCATCGTGATTCATATACTGCACCGGCTGGACTTCTACGGCCGCGTGCCCTACGACCTGATCAAGGCCGACCCGAACTATGCCTCGGTATTCCTGACCAACCTGGGCAGCATAAAATTGAACGCGGGCTACCACCACCTGAGCAACTGGGGCACCACGTCGGTGTTCGTGGTGATCGGCGAAAAGGCCCGCAGGCCCGTGTTTCATGAGGACGGCACCTTTGAGATGCGCACCATGTTGGACGTGGGCATCACATTGGACGAGCGCATCGCCGACGGCTATTACTACGCCAAGACCGTGCGCCTGTTGAAAAAGCTGATCGAGAATCCTGAATTGCTGGATCGTCCCGCCAATGAGGAGGTTGACTACTGATATGGAAAATGCCGTAAGGACGCCCTGGGCCCCCTTTATGGGCGAGGTTCCCATGCACCTGGATTACTTCCAGGGCACCATGGTTGAGGCCGTGGAGAAGATGGGCGCGAAGTATCCCAATATCACCGCCTGTGAGTTTATGGGCTCCAATACCGCCTATCCGAAGCTGGTGGAGCAGATTCACGCCTGCGCCAGGGCCCTGCGCCAGCTGGGCATCAAGGAGGGCGACAAGGTCACCATCTGCATGCCCAACGCCCCCCAGACCGTCATCATGTTCTACGCGGTGAACATGGTGGGCGCCATCGCCAACATGGTGCACCCGCTGTCCGCCGAGGGTGAGATCGAGTTCTACCTGAACGATTCCGAATCCGTCGCGGCGCTGACGCTGGACCAGTTCTACGGCAAGTTCGCCGCCATCCGCAGGGACACCCCCTGCCTGAAGCACCTGATCATCGCCACCGTGAAGGACGCCCTGTCCCCGCTGATGAAGCTCGGCTACGCCCTGACCCAGGGCCGAAAGATCCCCAAGGTGCCCAAGGGCGCGGATGTGGTGCTGTGGAAGGACTTCATTGCCGCGGGCAAGAACTTCACCGGCGCCCCCCGGGTGCCCCGCAAGGCGAACGACCCGGCCGTCATACTCTACAGCGGCGGCACCACCGGCATCACCAAGGGCATACTGCTGTCCAACCTGAACTTCAATGCCCTGGCCCAGCAGATCATCGCCGCCAACCCCTTCTGCAATCCCGGCGACAAGATGCTGGCCATCATGCCCATGTTCCACGGCTTTGGCCTGGGCGTCAGCATCCATTCCATGCTGGCCAACGGCGCTTCCTGTATACTGGTGCCCCGGTTCACGCCCCAGACCTACGCGGAGCTGCTGCGCAAGTACAAGCCCAACCTGATCGCGGGCGTGCCCACGCTGTACGAGGCGCTGCTGCGCATCCCGAACCTGGATGATCTGGACCTGTCCTGCCTCAAGGGTGTGTTCTCCGGCGGCGACAGCCTGCCCATCGAGCTGAAAAAGCGCTTCGACATGTTCCTGAAGGACCACGGCGCGACCATCGAGGTCCGCGAGGGCTACGGCACCACCGAGTGCGTCACCGCCTCCTGCCTGACCCCGCTGACGAAGGCCAAGGAAGGCTCCATCGGCATTCCCTTCCCGGATACTTACTACAAGATCGTCAAGGTAGGCACCGAGGACGAGGTGCCCTACGGCGAGGAGGGCGAGATCTGCCTGGCCGGCCCCACCGTGATGCTGGAGTACGTCAAGCACCCCCAGGAAACCGCCCAAACCCGGCGCGTCCATGCCGACGGCATGACCTGGATCCACACCGGCGACCTGGGCATCATGGACGACGAGGGCTTTATCTACTTCCGCCAGCGCATCAAGCGCATGATCATCACCAGCGGCTACAACGTGTATCCCTCCCAGATCGAGAACATACTCGACGCCCACGAGGCCGTGCACATGAGCTGCGTCATCGGCGTGCGTGACCCCTACAAGATGCAGAAGGTCAAGGCATTTGTGGTACTCAAGCCCGGCTACGAGCCCTCCGACACTACCCGCGAGCTGCTGATGGACTACTGCCGCAAGCATGTGGCCAAGTACGCCATGCCCTACGACATTGAGTTCCGGGACGACCTGCCCAAGACCCTGGTGGGCAAGGTGGCCTACCGCGTGCTCGAGGAGGAAATGGAGAAGAAGACCCCCGCGTCGGTGCTGGCCCACGCCTGATATGCTGATTGAAATAACGGTCGGTATGCGCGAAACAATTCGCACATACCGACCGTTTTTATGGCGTTTGTTGTGGAGTGGTTTTGGATATATTCTGATTTGTCGCGGAGCGACAAATCAGAATTCAGGTTTTAGGTTATAGGTTTTAGGTGTTAGGGAAGGAGGAAATCCTTGCGGATTTCTTTTGATTAAAGGGTCCGAGAAGCGT
>CADBVG010000041.1:33702-36544 GCA_902798105.1 uncultured Eubacteriales bacterium | reverse complement strand
ATCCCGCAGGGATTTGCACCACCACCTAAAACCTAACCCCTAAAACCTAATCCCTCAATTCTGATTTATCGAGCCCTGCTCGACAAATCAGAATTTACCTGCTCCTACCCCCGAGCCTCTTCCAGCCGTTCCTCCAGTGCGCCGATGCGGCGGGTGATGTCGTCGCAGAAGGCTTCGGCGGCTTCCATGCGCGCGTCGGAATCCAGGGCTACGAACTCCTTGATGGGCACGATCAAATCCCGGGCGGCTTCGACCAGGCCGTCGTCCGCGGGGGCGGCGCGGCGACCCTGAAGGTACTGGGTCAGCACGTCGCAGGCCCGGGCCAGCTCGCCGTCGCCGGTACGCCGCGCCTCGCTGACCAGCGCCTCGCCGGACTGGTGCAGATCCGCCCGCACCCGGTGGTTCACTTGGGGCGTCTCGCATTCCACGCCCTGGGATTTCAGCTTTTCGACGATATCCTGCACGTAATCCGGGCGGCTCTTGATCACGGCCCGGTACTTGTTCTGGTAGCGCAGCATCAGGCTGTGGTCGCCGCCGGACAGCTTTTGCAGGCACGAGCGCACCGATTGCCCTGCGGAGCGGGCCACCAGCACCTGCTCCATCAGCCAGTCGACCTCCTGCTGTGTAAAGGGCACAAACCGGGCCGGGCGCTCCGCGTCGCCGTCGTGCTCGCGCACCTGGGCGTAGTAGTAGTTGCGTATGCTGTTGGGGCGGCGGCCCGTCTGGCGGGCGATCTGCTCAAATACGGCTTTCAGCGGCAGCCCCTGCTGCTGCGCTTCATCGGCGGTTTCCCAAAGCAGCTTGTTTTCCATGTCGCTCCAGCCCGAGCGCCTGCCTGCCCGGGGGAATTCCATGCGGCCGCTTCCTTCGTGGACGAGAGCCTGATCCATATCCGATCCCTCCAAACCGTTGATGATACAGAGTATGCACGTCGTGTGCCGGGAATATACTGATATCCCGGATTGTCAAAAGATTTTAAAGGTTCACTGCGCCTGGTCGGGCGGTGGCAATACAAACAGTATATGCAGGGGAAACCAAAAATAGAATCAGGGCGTGTATTAAAAAATGCATATCAGGCATTTTTATATACACGCCCTGGAATATGGCGGCGCTTACGAATCGTAGAAATGCTGGCCATCCCCGGTGACGAGGCGCTCTGTCCTGGGGTATTCAAAGGTTTCGGGCTTGTCGGCGTTCGCGGCGAGGTAGTCCGCGAACCGCGCCGCGTACCACTTGGCCATGCCGAGGTTGTGCATCAGGTAATTGCCGCAGTTCTTCGCCGTGGCGCCGGGGACGCTGTCAGCCGTCGCCACCGATTGGAACGCCCTGAGAAGCAGGTCGCAAATGTCTTTCGGCGGACGGCTGCCCTTGAGGATGAGGTAAAAGCCGGTCAGGCACCCCATGGGCCCCCAGTAGACAATCTCATCCTTCCAGTCGGGGTCGTTGCGCAGGTAAGTGGCGACGATGTGCTCCAGGGAGTGCATGGCCGCGACGTCGATGGCGGGCTCCCTGTTCGGACGGGTGAGCCTCACGTCATAGGTCGTGACCGTGCCGCCTCCGACGGTATCCATCCGGCTGGTAAATATGCCAGGGACGATGTATCGATGATCAACGGAAAAGCTGGGTATCAGATCCATATGGTGGGTTCTCCTTTCGTGACGATTGGTAATGTTTAAATATGTAGCATTAAATATGTAGCATAAAAGGGCAGAATTGTCAATACCGGGCAGGCGGATTTTGCGTCCGCGACGCCTTTAATGACAACTATGCCTTGACTTTATGACCAATTCGGGTAAAATGGATTCAGAACACAAACCGGAGGATACAATATGAGCAACAAACCGACCCTTGTGATCATGGCGGCGGGCATGGGCAGCCGCTTTGGTGGCAACAAGCAGATCGCGCCCGTGGACGACGCCGGCCACATCATCATCGACTTTTCCATCTACGACGCCATCCGGGCGGGCTTCGGCCGCGTGGTGTGTGTCATCAAGCCCGAGATGGAGGCGGACTTCCGCCGGGCCATCGGCGACGCCATATCGAACCACGTGGAACTGCGCTACGCTTACCAGACCCTGGACGCCATCCCCGCGGGCTTCACCATCCCCGAGGGGCGGCAGAAGCCCTGGGGTACCGGCCACGCGGTGCTTTGCGCGCTGGACCAGGTGGAGGGCCCCTTCGCCGTGATCAACGCCGACGATTTCTACGGCGCGGACGCCTTCCGGGCGGCGGGAGAATTCCTGACCGCAGGGGGCGATGAAAACGAGCACGCCATGGTGGGCTACAACATCGAAAACACACTCACCGAGAACGGCACCGTGTCCCGTGGCGTGTGCGTCGGGAAGGACGGGTACCTGACCGACATCACCGAGCGCACCGTCATCGAGCCCAGGCCCGGCGGAGCGGCCTTCACCGAGGACGGCGGCGCGAGCTGGACCTTCATCCCCGCGGGCACGCCGGTGTCCATGAACCTGTGGGCCTTCCGCAGGGGCGTGCTGGAGGCCTTTCCGAGGATGTTCACCGATTTCCTGCGGGACGCCGTGCCCGCCAATCCGCTGAAGGCCGAGTTTTACCTGCCCAACGTGCCCAAGGCGCTGATCGCCGCGGGGACCGGGCAGGTGCGCCTGCTGAATACCCACGAGCGCTGGTACGGCATGACCTACCGCGAAGACGCCGAGGCGGTCCGCAAAGCAATCGCAGGGATGAAGGCACGGGGAATATATCCGGAGAAGCTGTGGGAATAAATTCTGATTTATCGAGCTGTTGACGAAGGCCCCAAAAGTGGCCTTCCCCCGGTGGGGAAGGTGGATTTGACGAAAAATGCTTGCATTGTTTCGTCAAA
>CADBVG010000041.1:28333-33666 GCA_902798105.1 uncultured Eubacteriales bacterium | reverse complement strand
ATGGTACAACGCATTTTTCAGCAGAGGCGCGAGGCGCATCGTAAGGGGACCTCATCCGCCTCGCTACGCTCGGCACCTTCCCCAAAGGGGAAGGCTTTGAGCTGACGCATCTGCTCGACAAATCAGAATTTGTCACCGCAATTCCAGTCTATAATCAATGAGAACAATCCACTCCTGGAGGTAAATATGGAAAAGATTCGCACTACCGTCCGCATTGCGGGCAAGGAATACACCATCGCCAGCACCGACAGCGAACAATATGTCAATCGCGTGGCAGCATGGGTGGACCGCAGGATGAACGAGTTGGCCGTCGCAACACGCTTGCCCGCGACCCAACTGGCTGTGCTGACCGCGGTGAACGCCGCCGACGACATGATGAAATCCCGGGACGAGATTCGTCGCCTGGAGGCCGAGCTGGACGCGCTTCGCGCCCGCCTGGGTGAGCCTGTCGCCGAAGCGCCGGAAACGCCCGATGAACCGGAGGCATAGCCCGTTTCAATGCCGAATACAGCTGAAACCCGTATGGAGCTGCTGGCCCCGGCGGGGGATGAAAACGCGCTGATCGCCGCGGTGCAGAACGGCGCAGACGCGGTGTACCTGGGTACGGGCGCGTTCAACGCTCGCCGCAACGCCGCGAATTTCGATGGCGACGCCCTGGACAGGGCCGTCGCGTATTGCCATGCCCGGGGCGTGAGGGTACACGTGACGCTGAACACGCTGGTGACGCCGGACGAGCTGCCTGCCCTGAACGGGGCCATCGGCGCCATCTACCGCAGCGGCGCGGACGCCGTAATCGTGCAGGACTTCGGCGTCGCCCGGGCCGTTCGCCAGCGGGCCCCTCAGCTCCAGCTGCACGCCAGCACCCAGATGGCCGTGCACAACCGCCAGGGCGTGGCGTTTTTGGCGGGGCACGGCTTCGATCGCGCCGTGCTGGCCCGGGAACTGACTTTTGAGGAGATGGCGGAGTGCGCGGCCCAGGGCATCGAGATTGAAGCCTTTGTCCATGGCGCGCTGTGCGTGGCCTGCTCGGGCCAGTGCCTGATGTCCAGCCTGGTGGGCGGCCGCAGCGGCAACCGGGGCCTGTGCGCCCAGCCCTGTCGCCTGCCCTGGCGGCTGGACGGCCGTGAGGGACACCTGTTGTCCACGCGGGACCTGTGCGGGCTTTATGACTTGGGAAAGCTGCGGGCGGCGGGCGTCAGCAGCCTGAAGATCGAGGGCCGCATGAAGCGGGCGGAGTATGTGGCCGTGACGGTGGCCGCCTATCGTCGGGCGCTGGACGCGCTGTACGAGGGAGGAACCATCGACCTTGAAGCAGAGCGCGCCGAACTGCTCCAAATGTTCAATCGGGGCGGTTTCACACGGGGCTACGGCCCGGGGGTGAGCGAGGGGGATTTGATGTACCCCGACCGCCCCAACCACATCGGCGTGGCGGTGGGGCGTTGCCGCAAAAAGGGCGAGGTATCGCTGGAGGCGGACGTGGAGAACGCGGACGCGCTGGTCCTGCGCCGTGCCGGGAGCGAGGACATTCCCGTGAAGCTGGCCGGGCGTGCGGGCGAGGGGACAAAGTGCCCCGCCGCGCAACCCGGAGACGCGCTGTTCCGGCTGGTCAGCGCTGCCCAGATGCGCTCTGCCCGGGAGAACTGTGCGGGCGAGCACCGCCAGGCGCCCGTGACCCTGCGGGCAACGCTGCATGTGGGGCAGCCCGCACGACTTTGGGTCGGCGACGGGACGCACGAGGCCGAGACCGTGGGCGAGGTCGTCCAGCGGGCCACGGGTCGTGGCTTCGACGCCGAAAGGGCCGCGATCCAGCTGAAAAAGACCGGCGGCACGGCCTACGCCGTGGCAGAGCTTGTGCTGGACGCCGACGGGGACGCCTTCTGCCCCGCGTCGATGCTCAACGCCCTGCGCCGGGACGCGCTGGCAGCGCTGGAAGGCGAACGCACGGCGGTGCGGCGAACGGCCATCGGGGAAATGGGACGTGGAACCCCTCCGTCCCTGCCTTCAGCAGGCGAAGGGGTTCCGCATCATCCACCCCTCCTCCTGGCCCAATCCTGCGACGTGAAACAACTGGCGGAGGCCCTCGCCAACGGCGCGGACATCGCCGTGTTCGCCCCGACGGACGTGCGCCGCGAAGCGTTGGAGACGGTCGACCTGTACCCGCTGGGGGACCGGGTGGCGCTGGCACTGCCCGCGGTGCTCTCCGCCGAAGCGCTGGACGGGTTGAACGCGTGGGCGCAGGACAAGCCCTTTGTGATGACCTTCCTGTCCAACATCGGCCAGTTTGCGCTGGAATGGCCCGGGGTGAAGGTGGGGGACTACCTGCTGAACGTGGGGAACGACCTGGCTGTTGACCAGCTGGGAGACTGGGGTGTGGACGACTATACCCCCTCCGTCGAGCTGACCGCTGTCCAGACGGGGGCGCTGAACGGGCATAAGCACCTCGTCATGTGGGGCCGGATCCCATTGATGCACCTGCGGCACTGCCCGCTGCGGGCTGTGGAAGGCATGAAGGGCAAACATGCCGCCTGCCGCCACTGCGACGGCTGCAAACCGTCGGAGCGCCTGGATGGGCGGGAAATGGTCGACCGCAAGGGGGCGGCCTTCCCGCTCAAGCGACTGGCCATGCCCGGGGGCTGCGTCATCCAGGTGCTGAACTCCGTGCCGCTGATGCCGCTGAAGAAGCTGAATAAGCTGCCGAAGGCGGCGAGCTGGCGGCTGCTGCTGAATCCCGGCGAACCGGTGGCGGATCTCGTGAAGGTCTACCGGGCGGCGCTGGACGGGGAGGACTTCAAGGCGTTGCCCCAGTGGCAGACCATTGAACCCATGAATACGACCGCGGGACACTACTTCCGGGGGGTGGAATAGATGAACGAACGCAACATACGGGTGCTGGAATTCCCGAAGATACTGGAGATGCTGGCGGCGCTGGCCGTCACTGACCCGGGGCGCGAAGCGGCCCGTGCCCTGGCGCCTTCCGGCGACCCGGCCACCGTGCGGCGCTGGCAGGCCGAGACCGAAGAGGCCACCACCATCATGGCCTACACCGGCGGCAATCCGATGGCCTACTTTACCGACGTGCGGCCCTTCCTGAAGCTGGCGAAGGCGGGGGGTACCCTTTCACCGAAGGCCCTTTTGCAGGTGGCGGACGCGCTGAAGGCCTCCCGCACCGTGCGGGGCGCGCTGGTCACAGACCGGGAGGATACGCCATACCTGACAGAGATGGGCTCGCGGCTGGCCACCAACCGGTCGCTGGAGGAGGAGATCTTCGACGCCATCATCTCCGAGGACGAGATCAGCGACCACGCCAGCCCGGACCTGTACGACATCCGCCGGAAGATGCGCACGCTGAACGACCGGGTGCGGGACAAGCTGAACGGAATCATCCGCTCCTCCACGATGCAGAAGTACCTGATGGACGCCATCGTCACCATGCGCAACGGGCGCTACGTGGTGCCAGTAAAGGCGGAGTGCCGCGCCTCGGTGCCCGGCATCGTTCACGACCAGTCTGGCACCGGCTCCACGCTGTTCATCGAGCCCATGGCCGTGGTGGAAGCGGGCAACGAGCTCAAGCAGTGGACGCTGAAGGAGAAGAACGAAATCGAGCGCATACTGGGCGAGTTCTCCGGCCGCATCGCCCCCGACGCTGATTTGATCGCGAACAACCTGGACCTGCTGGCCCGGCTGGACGTGATCTTCGCCAAGGCCGCCCTGTCCCGGCAGATGCGGGCTGTTCCGCCGAAGCTGAACGAGGAAGGGCACGTTCGGCTGATCCAGGCCCGCCACCCGCTGATCGACCCGGAGAAGGTGGTCCCCTCCACGCTGTGGCTGGGGGAGGAGTTCACCACGCTGGTGATCACCGGTCCCAACACCGGCGGCAAGACGGTCACGCTGAAGACGGTGGGCCTGCTTTCACTGATGGCCCAGGCGGGGCTTCAGATTCCGGCGGCCTACGGCTCGGAGCTGGCCATATTCGACGAGGTGTTCGCCGACATCGGCGACGAGCAGTCCATCGAACAGAGTTTGTCCACGTTCTCCTCCCATATGACCAACATCGTGGAGATATTGCAGAGCGTGACGCCCCAATCGCTGGCGCTGTTCGATGAGCTGGGCGCGGGCACCGACCCCACCGAGGGCGCTGCGCTGGCCATGGCCATACTGAACCACCTTTTGAATATGAAGGTCACTACGATGGCCACCACCCACTACAGCGAGTTGAAGGCCTTTGCCTTGGGCACACCCGGGGTGGAGAATGCCTCGGTGGAGTTCAATGTGGAGACCCTGCGGCCCACCTACCGGCTCTCCATCGGCGTGCCCGGCAAGAGCAACGCCTTCGAGATTTCCCGGAAGCTGGGCCTGCCGGAGTTTTTGATCGAGGACGCCAATTCCCGCCTGAGCAAGGATGCCGTGCGCTTCGAGGATGTCATCGCCAATGCCGAGTACCACCGCCAGATCGCCGAGAAGGAGCGGGAGCTGGCAGAGGAGGCCCACCGGGAGACCCAGCGCCTGCGGGACGAGGCGGAAAAACTGCAAAAAGAGCTGGCCGCCCGCCGGGAAACCGAGCTGCGCAAGGCGAAGGACGAGGCCCGGAAGGTGCTGCAAAAGGCCCAGCGGGAGAGCGAGCAGATCATCGCCGATCTGAAGAAACAGCGCACCGCCGGGGTGAAGGAGCACGAGCTTCACAACCTGCGCTCGCAGCTGCAGGGGGCCATAGATGCCAACACCGAGAAGATCGCCGCCGACGAGTCCGTGGGCACCGTGCCCACCAGCCTGAAGGCGGGGGATACCGTGCTGCTGGTGAACCTGAATACCAAGGCCGTCGTGCTGACACCGCCGGACAGCAAGGGCGAGTGCACCGTGCAGGCCGGAGCGCTTAAATTGAAGGCCAATCTGGCCGACATGCGCACCGCGAAGCCCGACAAGCCCGAAAAGCCCAGAGGCCGCCAGCCGGCGAAGGGCAACGGCGGCGGCGCTACCATCAACGTGGGCGTGCGGCAGGTGCAGACCGAGTGCGACGTGCGGGGCATGAACCTGGAGGAGGCCCTCGACGAGGTGGACGCCTTCCTGGACAGCGCCCTGCTCAACAAGCTGGGCCAGGTGTACATCATCCACGGCAAGGGCACCGGCATCCTTCGCAATGGCATCCAGCAGCACCTGAAGCGCTATGGCGCGGTGAAGTCCTTCCGCCTTGGCAAGTACGGCGAGGGCGAGGACGGCGTGACGGTGGTGACGCTGAAGTAAATTCTGATTTGTCGCTCCGCGACAAATCAGAATTCAGGTTTTAGGTTTTAGGTTGTAGGTGTTAGGGAAGGTAGAAATCCTTGCGGATTTCTTTT
>CADBVG010000041.1:0-28275 GCA_902798105.1 uncultured Eubacteriales bacterium | reverse complement strand
CGGCCGTTTCCCTTAAATCAAACAAATCCGTCAGGATTTGGTCCACCCCCTAAAACCTAACCCCTAAAACCTAATCCCTCAATTCTGATTTATCGAGCACAGCTCGATAAATCAGAATTTGTACTTTGTTCACACCCTGTTCAATTCTTTATGCTATCCTGTTTGCGTGAAAATATCGAGGTGATTTCCATGATGAAAACGAAGATTCTCCTGGTGGACGACGACCCGAACATCCGCCAGTTGGTCAACCTGTACCTGGCCAGGGAGGGCTTTGAGGTCGAGATGGCCGAGCGGGGAGATGAAGCGCTGAAGAAGGTGCTGGCGTCGCCGCCGAACCTGATGCTGCTGGACGTGATGCTGCCCGGCATGGACGGCTGGCAGGTGCTGCGTGAGGTACGCAAGACCTCGAACGTGCCCATCATCATGCTTACGGCCAAGGACGAGACCTTCGACAAGGTGCTGGGGCTGGAGCTGGGCGCGGACGACTACATCGCCAAGCCCTTCGACATGAAGGAACTGGTGGCCCGCATCAAGGCAGTCATCCGGCGTTACCAGAGCCCGGAGCCCGCCGAGGCGAGCAAGGCCCTGACCTTCCCCGGCCTGACGGTGAACATCAGCCAGTATACCGTCAACTATATGGGCAAGGAGCTGGAGATGCCGCCCAAGGAGCTGGAGCTTCTGAACTTCCTGGCCAGCCACCCCAACCAGGTGTTTACCCGCGAGCAACTGCTGGAGCAGGTGTGGGGCTACGACTACTTCGGCGATTCCCGCACGGTGGACGTGCACGTCAAGCGCCTTCGGGAGAAGCTGACCGAGGGGGAAAAGCTGGGCTGGCAGATCAAGACCGTCTGGGGCGTCGGCTATAAGTTCGAGGTGAAGTAGCATGCGCAGGAGCCTCTTCTGGCGCACCTACAGCGTACTGCTGGTGGCGCTGCTGGCCACCATCGCCATATTTACCGGCGTTCTGGTCGCTTCCCGGCGGCAGGCCATGCAGGAGAGCTATGAATCCGAGGTGCGCCTGCAGGCCCGGGAGGTGGCGGACTACATGGCCAACCTGAACACCCTCAGCTATGTCCAGACGAACGCCACGATGCGCTACCTGATCCGCCGCAAGATCGCCAGCATCTACAACACCTACAACGCCGATATCTGGATCGTCAGCTACGATTCGGGCATGGCCTATGTGCAATACCTGGATAAATCCTGGAACACCACCCGCAGCCTCGCGACCGATGCGGTGAAGGAACAGCTCTCGCAGATCAAGGAGGGCAACGAGATTCGCGTCACCGGCCTGTTCCCCGAGCTGGAGGACGGTGAGAAGATCGTGACCATCGGTGTGCCCTGGCTCTACGACGACGCAACCGTGGTGGGCGCGGTGCTGCTGCACATTCCCTCCGGCGCGCTGAAGGTGAGCCTGAAGAGCGTCGTATTGCAGATCCTGCCCCCGGCGCTGCTGGCGCTGGCGCTGGGCACGATATTGGCCTTTTTCCTGGCCCGCAGCCAGATCCGCCCGCTGAAGGAGATGTCCAGCGCGGTCAGCGAGTTTTCCAAGGGCGATTTGACCCGACGGGTGGAGGTGCATTGTGGCGGCGAGCTGGAGGAGTTGGCCGACACCATCAACCGCATGGCCGAGGAGCTTTCCCGGCTGGAGGATTCACGCCGAAGCTTCGTGGCCAACGTGTCCCACGAGCTGCGCTCGCCGATGACCTGTATGCGGGGCTATGTGCAGGCCATGCTGGACGGGGTGATCGCCCCGGAGGATATGCCCCGCTATCTGCAAATCGTGTTGGACGAGACCGACCGGCTGACCGAGCTGGTGCGGGACCTGCTGGACCTGTCCCGGCTGGAATCGGGCAAGTTTCCGCTGACGCTGGCCCCATTCGACGCCAATGAGCTGATGCGCCGCAACCTGGTGAATTTCGAGCCCCGAATCGACGCGAAGGGCATCGAAGTGAACGTGGATCTGGCGGAGGGCCCGCTGTACGTGATGGCCGACGCTAACCGCATCAACCAGGTGGTTTCCAACATCATCGACAACGCCGTCAAGTTCATGGACGGCGAGGGCAGCCGGCTGACCGTTCGCACCCGGCCAGAGGGCAAAAACGTGCGCTTCACCATCGCCAACAACGGGCCGAGGATCGCCGAGGCGGACCTGCCCTATATCTTCGAGCGCTTCTACAAGGCGGACAAGGCCCATACCTCCGGCCAGGGCACCGGGCTGGGCCTGTCCATCTGCCAGCGCATCATGCAGCAGCACGATTCCGAGATCACCGTGCGTTCCGACGATCATGAGACCGCCTTTGAATTCCTGCTTCCGGCGACAGAAGCGCCGCAGAAGCTGCCGGAGGCGGACCAGGCCGCGTGAGCCGGAATAGAGCGGCGGAGCAAACGCCGCCATTGCGTTCGGATTGAATGGATGCGGGTTAAGTTCACATTACCTTTATTGGCAAACCGCCTGTGAGGTTGTATAATGAATTTGGAACAGCACGGCTGTGACCCATGAAAGAGAGGATATCGCCTATGAGACAGTTCAACATCTACGCGCGCTGCCTGGCCCTGCTGCTGGCCGCGCTGATGCTTACGGGCATGCTGGCGGTGGCTGAGACCGCGACCCAGGAAGCGGCGGAGGAGAACCCCTCCTACGACATCGTGTATTCCAGCAACAACCCCATTCCCGAGATCGCCGAGCGTGTGCGTCCGGCCATCGTGCAGCTGAACACCAAGCAGGAGAGCTGGGACCCCGAGACCCGTGTGGCCCAGGTCAACGACCTCGGCGGCGGCTCGGCCTGCTATATCCGCAAGATCGAGGGCGAGGAACCCGGCGGCTACATGCTGACCAACTACCACGTGGTCAAGGAGGCTGACGCCTATACCGCGCTGTGGCTGGACGGCAGCGAGACCGACCTGGAGCTGGTGGGCTATGACGACGGCTCCGACATTGCGGTACTGAAGTTCAAGGGCGAGGCCCCCGGCGGTGCGGAACCCATTCCCATGGGTGATTCCGACGCGCTGCGCATCGGCGAGCTGGCCATCATCATCGGCAACCCCGGTACAGCGGACGAGGTGTTCTACGGCAGCGTCACCGCCGGCATCATCTCAGGCCTGGAGCGCGAGGGCGTGAACGCCGACAACTTCAGCCACAGCATCACCACCATACAGACCGACGCGCCCATCAACGGCGGCAACTCCGGTGGCGCGCTGTTGAACGCGAAGGGTGAGATGGTGGGCATCCCCACGCTGAAGTACATGACCATATTCGAGGGCCTGACCTTCTGCATTCCCATCAGCGTGGTCAAGGGTTACATCGACCAGATCATCGACAACGGCAGCGTGGTGCGCCCTCGCATGGGCGTCACCGTGACCTCCATCGATGGCCCCGATGAGGCCATGAAGCGCTATCCGCCCTGCGGCGCCCAGGTGTATACCGTGGAGCCCGGCACCCCCGCGGACAAGGCGGGCCTGATGGAGAAGGACGTGATTACCGAGGCCAATGGCACGCGGATCAAGTCCAGCCAGGACCTGGTGACCGCCGTGGACCACTGCGGCGAGGGCCAGAGCATGGAGCTGACTGTCTATCGCTACAACTACGACGCCGACGGCAACGTCACCAGCGGCTATGAGGAGCTGCACCTGACCCTGGAACTGGAGATCATCGATTGACCCAGGCAGAAAAAGGATCCTTCGCTCCGCACAGGATGACAACAAACATACCTGTCATCCTGAGCGAAGCGAAGGGTCTTTTATATGCGAATAGTCTTGTTGCGGGTAAATTCTGATTTGTCGAGCAGGGCTCGATAAATCAGAATTTGCCCAGCCTCTCCGCCACCTTTGCGGCGAGGGCGGCGTTGTTGTACACCAGCTTGATGTTGCTGGCGAGGCTGTCGCCGCCGGTGATGTCCTTGATCTTTGCCAACAGGAAGGGCGTGGTCTGCTTGCCCTTGATGCCCTGGGCGTTGGCCTCGGCCACGGCCTCGTCGATGGCCTTGTTGATCACGTCGGGGTCCATGCTGTATTGTTCGGGGATGGGGTTCGTCACCAGCATACCGCCGCCCAGGCCCATCTCCAGCTTGGCGCGGAAGGCTGCGGCGACCTCCTCCGGGGTGTCCAGCCGGTAATCCACGCCGAAGCCACTCTTGCGCGTGTAGAACGCGGGCAGCTCCTCGGTGCCGTAGCCGATCACCGGCACGCCCTTGGTCTCCAGGTATTCCAGGGTCAGGCCCAGGTCCAGGATCGACTTGGCTCCGGCGCACACCACCAGCACGGGGGTGCGGGCCAGCTCCTCCAGGTCGGCGGAAATGTCCATGGTCACCTCGGCCCCGCGGTGCACGCCGCCGATGCCGCCGGTCGCGAACACCCGGATGCCCGCCATGGCCGCGATGATCATCGTGGTGGCCACGGTGGTGGCGCCGTCCTCGCCCCGGGCCACCAGCACCGGCAGGTCGCGGCGGGAGGCCTTGGTTACGGCATAGCCCTTTTTCCCCAGGTACTCGATCTCATCCGCCGAGAGTCCGGCCTTCAGCTTGCCGCCGATGATGGCGATGGTCGCCGGCACCGCGCCGTTTTCACGCACGATCCGCTCCACGTTCATGGCGGTTTCCACGTTCTGGGGGTAGGGCATGCCGTGGCTGATGATGGTGGATTCCAGCACCACAACGGGCCTGCCCTCCGCCAACGCGGCTTTGACCTCGGGGGAGATTTCAAGGTACTTGTTCATATATGTTCCTCCTGAATATAGAATGATTATGTTGGGGAAATACTGATTTGTCGCGTTGCGACAAATCAGTATTTATCATCAAATATCGCCCGGAAACAACAGCTCCGCCATCTTTTTCTGTACCGCGCTTTCTGACATTTCCGGGTTCACGGTTTCCTCGGATTCCACGGTCAGGGCGGCGGCGACCATGCCCGCCCGGGCGGCTTCGAACAGGTCCAGCCCCCTGAGCCAGGCCCACACCAGCGCCGCGGTGAAGGCGTCGCCCGCGCCGGTGGCGTTGGTCATCTGCACCGGCATACCGGCAAGGAAGCGCGTATCATCCCGGTTGGCGCAGCATACGCCCCGCTCGCCCAGGGTGATGCAGGCGCCCGCTGCGCCCATCTCCACCAGCTTGCGGGCGGCGGCCTCGGCGGTGAGCTGGTCGTGCACCGGCAGGCCCGTCAGGGCTTCGGCCTCCAGCGCGTTGGGCTTGATTACCTGGAGATTTGGCAGTGCCGGCAGCAGCCTGTGGGCCTTGGCGGCGGAGACAGCGTCGGCGAACAGCGGCACACACAGGTGCTGCGCGAGAAAGGCGATGCTCTCCTCGGGCAGGTTGGCATCCAGGACCACGGCGTCCATGGTGTTCAACACATCCATGTGGCCGACGAGGGCTTCAGGCGTCATGCGCATGCAGATGGACATGTCGTTCACGGCCAGCTGCATATCGCCGCCCAAGTCAGCGATGAACAGGTAGGCGGAGCTGGCCGCATCCGCAAAGGTGAAGCATAGCCCCGTATCCACGCCTGCCCGGGCGCAGTCCGCGCGCACGATGTCGGCAAAGGCGTCCGTGCCCAGCGGAGCCACCAGGTGGGTTTCAATGCCCAGCCGCGCCAGGTTGCAGGCGATGTTGCGCCCCACGCCTCCGGCGGACAGGACCACCCGCCCGGGGTTGGAATCCTGCAGGGCGATCCGGCCCTGGGGAAACCCGCCGATGTCGATGTTCGCCGCGCCCACCACGGCGCACCGAAAACGTGAATCCATGCCCAAGAACACCTCGATTGTATCTGACTCTGTACAATATGCCTCCTCCATTATACCCCTTGGCCCCTTTTGGCGCAAGGGCCTTATGGCGGCGCGGGATCGGTCGAATGGGGTCGAATATTAAAAATTATCATAAAATATGTTGAAACTGGACCAGATTTGCGCTAAAATATATTTTACTACAATAATGGGAGTATGCTGGCCGGGGTGAAGTATCCGGCTAAGCCATTCCACCATCATTGGGGGTATTTACGGAAATGTCCGAACGGATTACGGGCTGGATGCGCGTGTTGGCCATCGCGCTTGTGCTGATGGTGGCCGGTGCGACGGCGCTGGCCGATTCGATAGAGGTCAAGCTGAACGCCTCGGCGAAGGTCTATTCGTCGCTGGATGCCTCCGCTCGCAGCGTCAAGGCACCCAAGGGGCTGTTGGTCAGCCTGAGGGCTTGCTCAAAAGGCTGGGGCCGGGTCGTGTACAAGGGCAAGACGGGTTATATCCGCCTGAAGTACCTGGATCGCGTGAATCCACTAAAGGCCTATGTCGCCAGCAGCGCCACGGTATACAAGGACGCAGCGGCTTCCCGAACGCTTACTACGGTGTCCGCCGGCACGCTGGTCTACGCGGTGGGCGTCGAGGGCAGCTATGTGCGCATCATGAATAAAAGCAAGAGTTGGAAGGGCTACATTCAATCCGGGGTGTTGACCTCCAGCAAGCCCGCGTCCCCCAATGGGGGAACCGTTCCGGGCCAGCTCCAGGCCACCGCTGAAGGCGCGAAGGCATCGAAGATTGAGAAGACCATCTACGTGGCCCAGTCGCTGCTGGGCGTACCCTATGATGAAAGCCCGAATCCGCCAAAGAGCTTTGACTGCGCCGGCTATGTGGCTTTCTGCTACGGTGCGGCATGGAAGGACATACTGAAGGGCAATGTAAAGGGCCAGGGCTACGACGAGCGGTTTGAGCGGATCGACGGGATCGGCAGCCTGAAGCGGGGCGACCTGGTGTGCTTCAACACCGTCGATGACAGTGACCTGTGCGACCATGTGGGCATCTATATGGGCAAGGGCTATTTCCTGCACGCCTCTTCTGTGGCAAAGAAGGTCATCGTCAGCCAGCTGAAGAGCGGCTACTACAACCGCGTGTTCAGCTGGGGCCTGAGGGTGTTCTCGTAAACCGCGTTTTTGATATAGTACTGTCTCAAAACCATCATACCACATACGAAGAATATACAGTTGTAGGGGCGCCGCATCGGCGTCCCTACAACTGTTCTGTACAGCCATATTTATTTGAGAAAGCCCCGTCATATCGCAATCTCCCCGGTGAACACCGTCTCGGCGGGACCGGTCATGAACAGGTGGGCGCCGTCGTCCCAGCGGATGACCAGCGTGCCTCCGGGCAGGTGGACGGGCGCGTGGCGGGCCAGCAGGCCCTGGCTTGCGCCCGCGGCCAGCACGGCGCAGGCCCCGGTGCCGCAGGCCAGCGTGGGCCCGTCGCCCCGCTCCCAGACGCGCACCCGGACGCCGTCGCCCTCGACGCGACAGAATTCGATGTTGCAGCGGCGGGGGAAGACGGGGTGGCGCTCCAGCAGCGGCCCCAACGCGGCGAAGGTATGATCGTCGGGGAGCAGGTCGAAGGTGACGGCGTGGGGATTGCCCATGCCCACGCAGAAGAAGCGCAGGCTATGCCCGTTCACATCGAGCGTGATGGCGTTGCTTTCCGACGCGACCGGAATGCGCTCCGGTTCAAAGGTAGGTGCGCCCATGTCCACGGTGACACTCTGAATGGTGCCATCCATGCCGGTTTCCATATCCAGCGCCAGGATTCCCGCCAGCGTCTCCACCCGCAGGTGCGTCTGCTTGCACAAGCCGGTGTCGTACAGGAACTTACCCAGACAGCGCAGGCCGTTGCCGCACATCTCCGCCTCGCTGCCGTCGCTGTTGAGAATGCGCATGCGGGCGTCCGCCTGCCGGGAGGGCAGAGCCAGGATCAGCCCATCCGCGCCAATGCCGAAGTGTCGGTCGCACAGGCGGGCCGCCAGGGCGCCGGGCTCCAGGATCTCCCCGGCAAAGCCATCCAGCATGATGAAGTCGTTGCCGATGCCGTGCATCTTGGTAAATCGCATACCTTCGCCTCCCTGAGCGCAATGAAGTCTCCCACCCATTATAGCCGATGACAGGGCCCTTGGCAAGATGGCGCTGGTGAACGTAAAAATCTGTATATGCCGGGCATTTAAAACGCCTATGATTGACAATGTAGCCAAAGCTGTGTTAGAATCGCCCCATGCTGCCCCCGTCGGACAGCTGGAATCACATGCGACGCGCGTTGCGCGATTTGGAGGTTTGGATACAATGAAGAGAATGACGGCCCTGTTTATGGCCTTGGTGATGCTGCTGACCGGCGCGTTTGCCGCAGCGGAATCGTATGGTTCGCAGCTGGAGCTGACGAAGATCAGGGTGTCGCTGCTCGGCAGCGATAACAAGAACGTGGCGCGGCTGCATGGCATCGAATTGGTTGTGACCGTTGGCAGCGCGGAAAACGTGCCGACGTTGCAGGTCTCTCTGAAATACGGCGACAACCAGCAGCTGGACGGTATTGCGCAGATCGTTGACAACCAGCTGGTGGCCTGCCTTGGCGGCGTCAACGGCACTTTCTACGCCAACCTGGACGCGCTGTTCGGCGAGGGAAAGGGCAACCTGATCTCCAGCGCCATCGGCAGCGCGCTGCTGATGTTCGGCTCGAAGCCGAAGATGATGCTGCAGATGGTACTGCCCATCAGCAAGAAGGGCGTATTCAAGCGAACGATCATGATCCCCGCCGATAAATACCGGGCCTATATCGAGCCCCTGGTGCTGGCGCTGGAAAACACCGAGACCCTTCGAGAGGAGGAAGAGCAGGCATTGCGGGATGTGCTGCCCATGGGCGATGACGACGTCAAGGTGAGCATTCGCTACAATCCCAATTCCGACACGCTGCGCATCCGGCTGACCCAGGACGGCAAGGGTATCTACCTGCGCGGCACGATGAAGCTGACCTCTGAACCGATGGAGATGGTCAACATCAGCGAAGACGAGGTCATGTACGATCTGCTGAACTTGGACGAGGCCGTGGTGGAGGAGATGAAGGGCGAACTGGAATACATGGGCTTCAAGCTGGATTCCTTTGTCGAAAACTCCAACATGCGCAAGCTGGTCGGGGACGGGAAATGAGTTGACTTGCCGGGATCCTTCGCTACGTTCGGTTTGACAACCGTGGCAAAAGGTGTCATGCTGAGCGCAGCGAAGGATCTTTTATGTGCTCAGAAATAACATTGACACCTGTCAATGTTATTTGTTGGTGAAATCAGGCGGTTTTGCGTGACAACTTCACTGAAAAGGGGTATCATCAAACATGGCGAAGAAGCCCGCGCGACGCGCTGACCCCTTCCAAAACCGCTTTTACGGCGATATTTCATAGACAGGACAGGTGACAAAAATGGCAAAGGTAAACATCATTTCCGGCTTTCTGGGCGCCGGTAAGACGACATTGATCAAGAAGCTGCTGGACGGCGCCTTTGAGGGCGAAAAGGTCGTGCTGCTGGAGAATGAATACGGCGAAGTGGGCATTGACGGCGGCTTCATGAAGGATACGGGCATCCAGATCACCGAGCTGAATTCCGGTTGCATCTGCTGCACGCTGGTGGGCGATTTTACCCAGGCCCTGGGCGATCTGATCGACACCTATCACCCCGACCGCATCATCATTGAGCCCTCGGGCGTGGGCAAGCTTTCCGATATCCGCCGGGTGGTGGACGACGTGGCCAAGACCCACGATGTCCAGCTGGCGGGCTGCGCCACCGTGGCCGATGTGGGCAAGTGCCGCATGTACGCCCACAACTTCGGCGAATTCTTCATCGACCAGATCGAGAGCGCCGAGACCATCATCCTCAGCCGCACCCAGACCACCTCTCAGGACAGGATTGAAAAGTGCGTGGCCCTGCTGCGCGAGCACAACGCCAAGGCCCGCATCATCACCACCCCCTGGGACGAGCTGGACAGCAAGAAGATGCTGGAAACCATCGAGCATCCAACGTTCCTGCTGACCGTGGACGACCTGCCCGAGGCCGATCACCACGACCATGAGCATCATCATGACCATGAGCATCATCATGACCATGAGCACGATCACGACCATGATCATGACCATGAGCATCATCATGAGCATGACCACGATCATGAGCATGAGCACGACCACGACCATGAGCATGAGCACCATCACGAGCATGAGCATGACCATGACCATGAACACCACCATGACCACGGCTGCAGCTGTGGCTGTGGGCACGACCATCATGGCCATCACCACGCCGACGAGGTGTTCGACAACATCGGCGTTGAGACGCCCAAGCATTTCGACGAGGCGGAGATTCGCAAGGCTCTGGAGGCGTTGGACGACGGCAACGGCTTTGAGTACGGCGACATACTGCGCGCCAAGGGCATACTGCCCACGAACGACGGCCGCTGGCTGCATTTCGACTATGTGCCTGGCGAATACGAAGTGCGCTACGGTGCGGCGGATTACACCGGCCGCCTGTGCGTGATCGGCTGCAAGATCAACCAGCCCGCCATCAGGGAACTGTTCGGCATATGACAGGGAGAATAATATGAACGTACCCGTATACATCGTCACCGGCTTCCTGGGCGCCGGCAAGACCAGGTTTATCACCGACATGCTGACCGACGAGGGCTTCAGCGAAGGCGAAAAAACGCTGCTGCTGTGCTGCGAGGAGGGGGAGGAGGAGTACGACCCCGAGGCGCTGAAGCAGGGCAACGCCACGCTGGTGAACCTGGACGACCCCAAGCAGATCGCGGGCAAGCGCCTGATGCGCATGAACCGGGAGCACCAGCCCCAGCGGGTCATCATTGAATACAACGCCACCTGGCTGCTGCAAACGCTGTACAATGCCGAGAAGCCGGACAGCTGGGCGCTGGCGCAGATCATCGATCTGGTTGACGCCTCCACCTTCGAGATGTACCTGAAGAACATGCGCAAGTACATGGCGGACGGCTTGAAGGAGGCCGACCTGGTCATCTTCAACCGCTGCGACGAGAACAGCCGCAAGAGCCCCTGGCGTCGGGCGGTGAAGGGCCTGAACAGCGGTACCCGCATCTTCTTTGAGAACCTGGATGGCACCACCGACGACGGCGTGGCCGATGAGGACCTGCCCTACGACGTGAAGGCCGACCCCGTGACCATTGGCGATGAGGATTTCGGCACCTTCTACCTGGACGCCCTGGAGCATCCGGACCGCTACGACGGCAAGCGCATCCACGCCCGCGGGCGGGCCTTCCGCATGGAGGACATGCCCAAGAACTGCTATGTGTTTGGCCGCCACGTGATGACCTGCTGCGCCGAGGACATCGGGGGCATCGGTTTCCTGTGCCAGTTCAGTGGCGAGCCCCCCAAGACCAACGACTGGATCTTCCTGGACGCGAAGGTGGAGAAGAGCTTCAGCCCCCTGCACAACACCGACGCAATCATACTGATCGAGGAAAAGGTTTCGCCGGCATCCCCGCCCAAGGAAGAGCTGGTATATTTTAACTGATGTCAAATCCGATAAAATACGATGAATTTCGACAAAACTATGAAGATTGCTATTGATTTTGTCGAAGAAATGTGGTAAAATGAATCACATGTTGATCAGGGGGTGCGTATAATGAAACGCAGGATTATTTCATTGATGATGGTCATTGCCTTACTGGCGGCGATGGCTGTGGCTCCGGTGGGCGCTATGGCGGCCACGAAGGTCAAGATTCTCAAAGTGACGGTGGATGGCGCACGGGTGCGCTCGGGCCCGTCTTCCAACTATGACGTCAAAACCAGCGTCAAAAAGGGCAGCAAGGTCATTTATCTTGGCAAGACCAAGAATTCCTTCGCGCACATCCGCACTGCCGGCGGTACGGAAGGCTATATGTACAATGGCTTCCTGAAGAACTACGGCAGCTGCTACAAGAGCCAGATCTATTACAGCAAGAAGAGTGGGCTGGCGGTGTACAAGAAGGCCAGCACCAGCAGCAGCAAGGTGACCAAGCTCAAGAAGCGGCAGCACGTGATCCTGTACCAGGTCAAGGGCAAGTGGGCTTACATCAAGACGCTGGGTGGCAAGGGCGGCTACTGCAAGGCCAGCAGCCTGTCGAAGGCGTTCTGATTGGCGCGATAAATGCAGACGGAAGGCTGTTTCAAAATGACATTGACAGTTCATTTTGAAACAGCCTTTTTATTTGGCCGTGAGGGTGTATTTCCCTGGGAAACACATCCTGATCCATCCGGGGAAACGAAAAGTGAGGCATCAACCGAGGGATGCCCTGAGGGGCTTTGACTGCAGGGACAACAGCGCGTTGCGTGCATCACTCTGGTTCCTGGCCGCCATTGCCCCGGCATAGAGAAAGGGCTGTCTCAAAATTCCGCCCTGACTGCGTCAAGCCTCCTTGACTTGCCGCCAGCAAGCCTGCGGAGTCTTTCCTTGCCAGGACGAAAAATCTGCTACACAGCTTTCGCTGTATTAACCTGAGAGTAGTATAACATATACAAGGATAAACAAATTGTAGGGGCGCTGGGACCACTCCCATCGGCGTATCGGCATTATACACCCATATTCAGTGTGAGACAGCCGCTTCCCTATCCCTATCTCATTCCACAACTTCGAAATTGATCCCCTTCTCCCGGGCCCAGGCCTCGGCATAGGAGCCTGCCGCGCCGCGCACGGTTTGCAGGTAGGTGTGGTCGAAGGCATATTCGTGGATGAAGGTCACACTGGCGGGGATGGTGAGCGTCTTCAGATTCTTGCAATTGCTGAACGCGTAGCTGGAGATCGCCTCCAGCCCCTCCGGCAGGGTGACGTTGCTCAGTCGCGTGCAGTACCAGAAGGCATTGTGGGGCACCGTCTTCAGGCTTGCGGGCAGCGCCACGTTGTTCAGCATCCCGCAGTTCATGAACGCGCCGCTGCCGATGCTGCTCAACCCATCAGGGAAGGTAATGGCGGTCATGGCGTCGCAATGGAGGAAGGCCGCGCTGCCGATGCTCTTCACCGTATCGGGAAGCGCCACCGTCTTCAGCTTTTTGCAGCCATTGAAGGCGCCGTCAGCGATGCCGACGAGGCCATCGGTAAATGTGACGCTGGTCATTTCCTCGCAATAGCTGAAGGCGGACTCGCCGATGTGCGCAACGTTGCCGGGGATGCGCACGTTGTCCAGCATCCGGCACATATAGAAGGCCTCGGAATCAATGATCTGCATCGATTCGGGAATGTTCACGGTGCGCAGCACGTCGCACCCGTAGAACGCCCGCGCGCCGATGCGGGTCATGCCCTCGGGCATGGTCACACTGCTCAGCGGGAGCATGTCATACATGCCCTTGCCCTCGAAGGCCCGGTCGAAGATGCCGGTGGCGCCCAGGTCCGCGGGGATGACCATCGCGGTATCGTAGCCCCAGTAGGTCAGCAACTCGTCTCCGTAGAGTATAAACTGCGGGTCGTAAACGGTGTAGTTCACGCCGCTGGCCTTCACGAAGGCCTCGCCCGGGGTGCCGCGCCAGGCCCTCACCGTCAGGCTGTCGCAGCCTGCCAGCGCGTTTTCACCGATGGATTCCAGCTTGTTGGAGAAGAACAGGTATTGCAGCCGGCCACAGCCGCTGAAGGCCTCACTGCCGATGTGAGTCAGGCTGTCGCTGACGGTGAAACGCTCCAGAGCGGCGCAGCCCTTGAAGGCCCTGTCGCCGATGGACGTTACCTCGTCGGGCATCGGGAAGCTTTCCAGGCTGGTGCAGTTCATAAACAGCCCGTCGGCCAGAGCCGTCACACCCCCGGGGATGTTGACCCGGGTCAGCGCGGCGCAGCCGGCGAAGGCGTTCGCGCCGATGTCCGAAACGTCCGCGGGCACCACGATCTCCTTCACAGTATCGCAGCCCTCAAAGGCTCCCGCGCCGATGCGCGTGACCGGCGTGCCTTCGATGGCGGCTGGAATGTTCACGCTGTCCATCCGGCCTGTGTAGCGGGTGACGGCGCAGGCGCCGTCCTCCAGAACGTATTCAAAAGCGCCGTCCGTGGTGTAGGCGTAGCCCCGGCGCACAGCCCAATCGGCGGCGTAACCCCTGTCAGCGGTGTCCACCTGCAGGTTCTCCACGTCCTCGAAGGCAGTGTCGTCTATGTGCTCGATGGATTCGGGCAGGTTCACGTGCTTGATGTCGCTGTCGGCGAAGGCGCGCTCTTCGATGCGCTCTATGCCCTCGGGCAGCACCACTTCGTCCGCTGTCACGCCTTCGAAGGCTCCCTGCTCCACCACCTTCACGTCCTCGGGCAGGCGAATGGTCTGGGTGTCCGCGTCGCGCTGCCAGTCCGTCACCGGGGTCGGTCCCGGTTCCGGCGATGGCTCCGCGGTGGGCGCTGCGGTGGGTTTCGGAACCACGGGCAGCGCGGACGCCTGCTCGTCGCCGCACCGCACGCATGTCGCGACCTGTTGGCCCTGTTCATCATAGCTGGGGCTCTTGACGACCATGGGCTCGCCCCATTCGTGGACACAGGGGGCGATGGTGAAGCCCGCCGTCAGTTCCCCGGAATAATCCCCCGTGCCGGTGACGACGACCAGCGCGTCGCCCGCCTGGGCGTTGGCTTGGTATGCAACGGTGTAATCCACGTCCCGCGCGAGGTCTGCGCCGCCGCGGCGCACGGTGATGGCGGGGGTGATGGCGTTCGCCTTGCCCCGATACACGTAATCGCCCGCAGCTACCGCGATCTCCGCGCCTTCCAGGGACAGCGGATTCACGGTGACGGGCACGGCATAGTCCTCCGCCGTCAGCCGGGTTTCGCCGGCGTGCAGCGCCGTGAGGGCGCTCGCCGTCAGTGACAGCTTCGTCCCGTCTTCCGCGACCCACTGAGGGGTGTAGGCCTCGCTGTAGGGCCGCTCGGGCCATGCGCCCGCCACGGCGAAGCTGACGGACAGCGAGGGCAGGGCAGCGCTCTGGCCGATGTCCAGCGTGATGGCCTCGGGGGTCAGCGCGGACGTCCGGTCGGTGATGAAGCCGTCGCTGATGAGCACCTCCACCACCGCCTCGCCGTCCACGGGGTCGGTGGTTTCACCGCCGGGGCTGGCCTTGTAGCCCAGCGCCTGCGTCCAGTAGTGGATGCCGCCCCGGATGACGTGGCCGATGCCGATGGCGTTGAAGGTCGCCTTGAGCATGTTGCGCCGGTGGCCCTGATGGGCGTAGGGCTCGTCCGTCTCCTGCCAGCTGACGAAGGCGGCCTGGGCCGTGACCTGGCCCGCGGCGATGTTCTCGCCCTGGGCGTTCAGCGCGGGAAAGGCTGTAAAGCAGCTTTGCCCGTTGGGACGGGTATGTTCAAACATCACGGCGATCTCCGCCGCCCGCTGCATGGCCGTCTGCTCCAGGTCGTAGTCGTAGGTCAGCGGCCCCAGGTCTGTCAAAACCGTCTTGGTGGCGTCGTCCTCGTTCCAGTACCAGGCGTTCGGACCCTGTCGGAAGGTGTTGATGGCCGCCAGCATCTCCCGGGCTTCGGTCTGTTGGTAGGTGAGCGTCACATGGGCGGTCGTGAACGTCTCCTCGGCGAGGGCGAGCCCGCTCAACAGCAACAGCGCTGCTGACACGATCAAAATGAAAGAACCCAATCTTCTCTTCATGTTTCAAACACCGTCCTGTCGTAAAAGTATTGTTCACTACAACAGTTGCCTTCATGGCAATACTGTTCAAATAAGAATAAGAAAAAATCCTGTGCTTCACAAGCTGCGGTACAATTCCGCATCGATCGGGATGACAAGCGTATCGGTGTCATCCTGATCGATGCGAAGGATCTTCTATTATAATGAGAATCGTATCGGTTAAGGAACTACCGCACAATACGGCGGCACTTTGATTTACCGCCAGTAAACCTTCAAAATCTGCAAGAGCGCCTGACGAAAAAATCACTCGCCAGCTGACCACCTTAATTGCGCGGTATTTCCTTAAATTATAAGCATCAGGGGACGAATTCCCTACAGCCCCTGCGGGGTCGCATCTCTCCCAAAGAAAGGCTGAATGGCCATCTTTACCACAACGTTGTTTTGATACAATCCCTTGCCCCTTTGCTCATTCAATCAGCATTGCGTCGCCGAAGGAGAAGAAGCGGTATTCGTCCTTCACAGCGGTTTTGTACGCTTCCAGTATGCGTTCCCGGTCCCAGAGGGCCGAAACCAGCATGATCAGCGTGCTCCCGGGCAGGTGGAAGTTGGTGATCAGCGCGTCCACCAATTGGAAGCGGTAACCGGGCTTGATGAATATGTTGGTATCGCCGCGTTTGGCGATCAGCCTGCCGTCTTCCGCAGCGGATTCCAGCGTGCGCACGCTGGTGGTGCCCACGGCCACAATGCGCCCGCCCCGTGCTCGCGCGGCATTGACGCGGTCGGCGGCCTCCTGGGTGACCTCGAAGTATTCCGAGTGCATCTCATGATCCTCGATGTTCTCCACCTTCACCGGGCGGAAGGTGCCCAGGCCTACGTGCAGCAGTACCGGTACGATGTCCACGCCCTTTTCGCGGATGCGGTCCATCAGCCCGGGCGTGAAGTGCAGACCCGCCGTGGGGGCTGCGGCACTGCCGTCCTGTTTGGCGTATACCGTCTGGTAGCGGTCCCGGTCCTGCAGCTTTTCGTGGATGTAGGGAGGCAGGGGCATTTCGCCCAGGGCGTCCAGGGCGGCCTCAAAGCTGCCCTCGCATTCGAATTCCACGATGCGCCCGCCCACGTCGGTGGTTTCCATGACCCTGCACTTCAATCGTCCGTCGCCGAAGCTGACCTCGGCTCCGGGCTTCAGCTTCTTGCCGGGGCGTACCAGCGTCTCCCAGCGCTTGGGGCCCAGCTGCTTCAAGAGCAGCACCTCCACCGCGCCGCCGGTGGGCCGCTCCCCGTACAGCCGCGCCGGGATGACTTTCGTTTCGTTGATCACCAGGCAGTCGCCGGGGTTCAGGTAGTCGATAATATCGTAGAAATGTTTGTGCTCGATTTCGCCGGTGTCCCGGTGCAGCACCATCAGGCGGCTGTGGTCCCGGGGCTCCACCGGCGTCTGGGCGATGCGCGCCTCGGGCAGGTCATACATAAAGTCGGATAGCTTCATATTCCCTCCAATGAGTCATGGGGACAGGTTCCCTGACTCATTTCGTTTGCCGGATGAGTCAGGGAACCTGTCCCCGTGACTCGTGGTTCATAGCGCTGCCTTGATCTTGTCGATCATTTCCGCGTATTCCTCGTCGCTCAGCGTCACGCGGCCGGGGTTCATGGCGAACACGTCGCCCCATTCGAACTCACCCTCGTACTTGGGCACCAGGTGGTAGTGCAGGTGCACGCCCTTGTCGTTGTACGCGCCGTAGTTGATTCTGCCGGGGTGGAAGGCGGCCTTCAATGCCCGGGTGACATGGGCCACGTCGGCGAAGAAGGCGTTGCGCTCCGCATCGCTCAGGTCGGTGATGCAGCCTACATGGTCCTTGTTGGCAAGTATAACGCGCCCCGGGTGGCTCTGCTCCTTGAACAGGTATAGCCGGGTCTGGGTGAGGTCGCAGATGTAGATTCCAAATTTCGCCAGCGCTTCGCCGTGCGCGCAATACGCGCAGTTAGGGTCCTTGGTCATGGGGATTACCTCCTTTGTTATATATCCATTCTTGTCTGCCCATCGCTGTTGCCGGTCGATGCCGGCCTTGGCATACGCAGCCCCATGTGGTCGTAGGCGGCCTGGGTGCAGACGCGGCCGCGGGGGGTGCGCATCAGGAAGCCCAGCTGCAACAGGTAGGGCTCGTAGACATCCTCGATGGTGCTGGCGTCCTCGCCGGTGCTCGCGGCCAGCGTGTCCAGGCCCACCGGGCCGCCGCCGAATTTCTCCATCATCGTGGTCAGCATGGTGCGGTCGATGTGGTCCAGGCCCAGCTCGTCCACCTCCAGCATGTTCAGGGCTTCCCGGGCAATGTCTACGTCGATCTTGCCGTCGCCCTTCACCTGGGCGAAGTCCCGCACCCGGCGGATCAGCCGGTTGGCAATGCGGGGCGTGCCGCGGCTGCGGCTGGCGATCTCCAGCGCGCCGTCGTGGTCGCAATCGATCTTCAGTATGTTCGCGGAGCGCCGCACGATCACGGCCAGCTGCTCCGGCTGGTACAGCTCCAGGCGGAAGGTGATGCCGAAGCGGTCCCGCAGGGGACTGGTAAGCATACCCGCCCGGGTGGTGGCCCCGATAAGCGTGAACTTGGGCAGGTCCAAGCGGATCGACCGGGCCGAGGGGCCCTTGCCGATCATGATATCCAGGGCATAGTCTTCCATGGCGGGGTACAGCACCTCCTCCACCTGGTGGCTGAGGCGGTGGATCTCGTCGATAAACAGCACGTCGCCTGCGTTCAGGTTGGTCAGTATCGATGCCAGGTCCCCGGCCCGCTCGATGGCTGGTCCGCTGGTGACGCGGATGTTGTGGCCCATCTCCGCGGCGATGATGCCTGCCAGCGTGGTCTTGCCCAGGCCGGGCGGGCCATAGAGCAGTATGTGGTCCAGCGGCTCATGGCGGCTGATGGCGGCCTGCATGTAGACCGTCAGGCTCTGCTTCAGCTTGTCCTGGCCGAAGTATTCTGCCAGCGAATGGGGGCGCAGCGAAAGCTCCGCGTCGTCCTCGTCCTCGCGGTAGCCGGTGGTGATGATGCGTTCCTCGTCGTTCATGGGGGAAACGTACCTCCTTTTGGAGTGGGGTGGGAAGATGAGCCTGTAGTGGCGGCCTGGAGACCGCCGCTATAGCAATGCGGTTCTCATTACCGCCTCCGGCTCACGACGCCCCGAACAAATTCGGTGAATGTCCGCACCCGCAGCAGCAGGCAGCAGACGGCGTAGGCAACCAGCGAAGCCCCGGCGCACAGGGCCAGCCGGATGAACACGCGACCGGTGCCCATGGCCTCGGGCAGCACCCGGTTCAGCAGCACGCACACTGCCGAGCCCGCCAGCGTGGCGGCGATGATTTTTACAAGGTCGGGCAGTATTTTCCTGAAGCCCAGGTGCCCGAAGCGCTTCTTCAGCGCCAGCAGCAGGATTGCCATGCCGGTGGCTCCCGCGATGGAGGTGGCCAGGGCCAGGCCGTTCGCCCCCAGGAAGATCCGCAGGATCAGGTTCAATGCGATGTTCATGCCCACTACCACGCAGGAGACCCAGAAGGGGGTGGTGGTATCCTGGAGGGAGTGGAACACCCGGTTCAGAAAGTCCCTCATGCCGAAGGCGGGCACGCCCACCACATAGCACATCAGTATGCCAGCGGTGACCTCCACCGAGTGCATGTCGAAGCGTCCGCGCATGTAGGCGAACTTGATCACGTCGAAGCGCATCACCACGGCGATGGCCACGATGGGCAGGGCCACCAGGGCGATCACCAGCACGCACCGGCGCAGCACATCCAGCATGCCCTTCTTGTCCTTCGCCGCGGCCATGCGGCTCATCTTCGAGAACATCACCGTGGTCAGCGGTACCATCAGCACGCCCAGCAGGAACGTGATCAGCCGGTAGGCGTAGCTCATGGAGGAGATGTCGCCCGGGTTCAGCCCCGAGGCCAGCGCGTGGTCGATCATGTGGTTCAGCTCGCTGATGCCCATGGACAGCATCGCCGGACCGGCCAGCGCCATCAACCGGTGGAAGCGCTTGTCGCCGAAGTCCAGCATCGGGGTGTAGTGGAACCAGCCCCGCAGGAAGGGGATGAGGATCAGCGTTTGCAGTATGTTCGCGGCGAAAACGCCCCAGCCCACGGCGATGATGCCGTACTTTTCCGAAAACAGCACCGACGCCAGTATGATGCAGGCGCTCAGCGGGAAGCCAGTCAGCTGGGCAGCGATGTACTGCTCCGCTGCGTTCAGAAGGCTCGCAAGGCCAATGGAGGTGATGTTGAACACCAGCGACAGCAGCATCGTGCGCACCAGCTGCACAGTCAGGTCGGTCTTGGCGGGGTCAAAGCCTACGTAAATCAGTCGCACCAGCGGCCGTGCCAGCACGAAGAACAGCGCCGAGATTACCAGCGCCGCCAGCGCGAACAGGTTCAGCGTGTTGCTGGCGAAGTGGTTGGCCCGCTTCAGGCTGTGCTGCTCCCGCTCCTGTACATACAGGGGGATCAGCGTTGCCGAGATGCAGGAGTTGAACAGCAACACCGGCAGGTAAAACAGGCTGTAGGCGGACACGTAAGCGTCATTGGCCATGCCTGTGCCGAAGTAGTTGGCCAGGATCATGTCCCGCACGAAGCCGAAGATCTTGCTGAATATGATGACGCCGGTGACCAGCATCGTCGCCTTGAATGCCCGTTGCGTTCGAGCCAAAGCCATGACCTCCCGAATAAATTTCCATTTTAAGTATATCATGGCCGGGTTAAGATGATATGTTTTGCGGAGGGGAAAATTCTGATTTATCGAGCTGTGCTCGATAAATCAGAATTGAGGGATTAGGTTTTAGGGGTTAGGTTTTAGATGGTGGTGCAAATCCCTGCGGGATTTGTTTGATTCAATGGGAACGGCAGAGGTTTCAACGTTTACCGTTGGTTTGCCGGTTTCGCCTGAAAGGCGAAACTGCCACGGCTCAAATCATAGATTTGAGGCGCGGCACCGTCCGCGACAAATCAGAATTTATTTAACCCCTCTTTCCCTCATTCCCAACAATAAGGTACTATAATAAAGTGTAAGAACCCGGCAAAGGGCCGGCAAAACCAATCCGGAAGGGACTGTATGACCATGAAGCGCGTTTATAACTTTGCTCCCGGTCCGTCTACCATGCCCCAGGAGGTATTGGAGCAGGCGGCACGGGAAATGCTGTGCTACGGCGACACCGGCATGAACGTCATGGAGATGAGCCATCGCTCCAAGCAGTACCAGGCCATCTTTGACGAGACCGAGGCCACCCTGCGGGACCTGATGCACATCTCCCAGGATTACGCGGTGCTGTTCCTCCAGGGCGGCGCGACAGGCCAGTTCGCTGCTATCCCCATGAACCTGATGACCGGCTCCGGCACGGCGGACTACGTGGACAGCGGCAACTTCGCCCACGGCGCGCTGGTGGAGGCCGGCAAGTACGGCAAGGTGAACGTGGTGGCGTCTTCGAAGGACGACAAGTATGCCTACATCCCCGAGTTGGATGCCTCGAAGTTCAATCCCGACGCGGATTATTTCTACATTACCACCAACAACACCATCTACGGTACCCGCTATGCCAGGCTCCCCGAGACCGGCAAGGTGCCACTGGTGGCGGACATGTCCTCCAACATCCTCAGCGAGGTCTATGATGTCAACCGCTTCGGCGTGATCTACGCCGGCGCCCAGAAGAACGTGGGCCCCGCGGGCCTGACCATCGTGATCGTCCGCCGCGACCTGCTGGGCCATGCGATGCCCATCACCCCCAAGATCATGGACTGGAAGATCATGGACGAGAAGGGCAGCATGCTGAACACCCCGCCCACCTACGCCATCTACATGGCGGGCCTGTGCATGAAGTGGCTGAAGAAGCAGGGCGGCGTGGAGGCCATCGAGAAGGTGAACATCGAGAAGGCGAAGCTGCTCTACGGCGCGCTGGACGACAGCGACTTTTACCGTCCCACCGCCCGCCCCGATTCCCGCAGCCGCATGAACGTCACTTTCACCACCCCCAGCCCCGAGTTGGACGCCGAGTTCGTCAAGGCCGCCGCGGTGCACGACCTGGTGAACCTGAAGGGCCACCGCGTGGTGGGCGGCATCCGGGCCAGCATCTACAACGCCATGCCCATCGAGGGCGTGCAGGCGCTGGTGGACTTCATGAAGAAATTTGAGCTGGAGAACAAGTAAAAATGTATAATATTCAAAAGCTGAATTCGATTTCGCCGGTGTACCACGGCATACTGCCCGACACCGAGTACAACGTGGCCTATGAGATGGAGAATCCGGACATGGAGATCAACGAAAACCTGCTGTGCGTGGGCCGCGCGGGCGCGGGCGTGAACAACATCCCCCTGGACAAGATGGCCGAGCACGGCGTGGTGGTGTTCAATTCCCCCGGCGCCAACGCCAATGCCGTGAAGGAGCTGGTGCTGGCGGGCCTGCTGCTGGCCAGCCGCAAGATCGCGGACGGCATCCAGTGGTGCAAGGGCCTGACCCCCGGCGAACAGACCGTCGAAAAGCAGGTGGAGGCCGGCAAGAAGCAATTCGCAGGCCCCGAGTTGGCGGGCAAGACCCTGGGCGTTATCGGCCTGGGGGCCATCGGCCTGCAGGTGGCCAACGCGGGCGTGGCCCTGGGCATGGACGTGCTGGGTTACGACCCCTACATTTCCGTGGACAACGCCTGGCGGCTGTCCCGGTCGGTGCGTCACGCCCTGAGCCTGGACGAGGTCATCGAGAAGAGCGACTACATCACGCTGCACGTGCCGCTGACCGACGGCAACCGGGGCATGATCGACGCCGGGGCCATCTCCCGGATGAAGAATACCGCGGCGCTGCTGAACTTTGCCCGCGGCCCGCTGGTGAACGTCGCCGATGTCAAGGAAGCCCTGGAGCAGGGCCAGCTGCGCGTGTACGTCACCGACTTCCCGGAGGAGGCGCTGATCGGCGCGCGGAATGTGGTGCTCACGCCCCACCTGGGCGCTTCCACCCCCGAGAGCGAGGACAACTGCGTGCGCATGGTGGCCAGGCAGATCAACGATTACATCAAGTACGGTTCCATCGTGAACAGCGTGAACTATCCCAGGTGTGTCCTGGAGCGGCCCACCACACCCCGCATCTCCATACTGCACAAGAACGTGCCCAACGTGCTGGGGGCGATTACCCAGGTGATCTCCGGGGAGCGCCTGAACATCGAGAATATGGTCAACCAGTCCCGGGGCGCCTACGCCTACACCGTGCTGGATGTGGACGAGAAGCCCAGCGCCCAGCTGCGTGACAAACTGCTGGCGCTGGATACCGTGTTCCGCGCGCGGCTGCTGATGCCGTAATAGGACAGAATAACACATGATACTTTCCTGGAAAAACAACAGGGGGTACGCCGCCGCGCCGGGCCGGCGGGCCTATGGCCGCCGTGAGCCGGCGCGGTTTGTGCATCCCCGTACTGCGCTGGCGGGCCTGTTGTCCACCCACAGGGCTGGCGCCTGGGTGCGACCGGCATACAGGCGCAGGGCAATGTTCGCCCGCAGGCTGATCTTCTGGCTGTTGACGGCGACGCTGCTGGCGGCCGCGGTCCTCACCATCCACAGCGCGGTGCTGCGCGCGAACGGCGCGGTGGTGCTGGCCCGGCGGGAGCTGCCCGGTATGCCGGTGCTCTTCTGCGAGAATGACGCCGCTTGGAGCGCGAACCGCATGGGCGCTTCGACGCGAACCCTGGGCCAGTCGGGCGACGGCGTGACGTGTCTTGCGTCGCTGATCGAGATGCAGCAGATCCCGACGTCCATCGACGGCGCGGTGAACCCGGGCACGCTGAACGCGTGGCTCACAGAAAACGGCGCTTACGATGCCGACGGCGACCTGAACTGGCAAAGGGCGGCGAAGCTGCTGGGCGTCAACTTGGTGGAGCGTCAGCCCGGGTGGGGGGTCAGCCGCACGCTGGAATACCTGCTGCAACACGAGGTCTATCCCGTGGTGCGCGTGAAGCGCCACGACACCGGCGCCTTCCATGACGTGCTGGTGGTGGCCACCGTCCACGGGGAATTCGTCATCATGGACCCGTTGGACTCCACCGGAATGACCAATACACTGGGCCAGTACGACAACCGCATCTATGCGGTAAAATACCTGAAATGAGGAATGAACCATTGAATAACGCCCTGCATACCGCTGATATTCTGCTGCCCCGACCAGGGGTCGCCCCGGAAAAGTGGGCGGTGGTGGCCTGCGACCAGTTCACGGCCCAGCCGGAGTACTGGCAGAGTGCCGACATGCTGGTGGGGGACGCCCCCTCCACGCTGCGGCTGATCCTGCCGGAGGTGTGGCTGGGCGAGGACGAGGGGCGCATACCGGCCATCCACAGGACCATGCGCCAATACCTGGCGGACGGCACGCTGGCTTTGGCGGTAAAGGATGGCTTTGTGCTGGTCGAGCGTCAGACCCCGGCAGGGGTGCGCCCAGGCCTGGTGGTGGCGCTGGATTTGGAAGCCTACGACTTCACCCCCGGCTCGGCATCCCTGATTCGTGCCACCGAGGGCACGGTGCTGGAGCGGGTGCCGCCCCGGGCTCGCATCCGCGCGGGCGCGCAGGTGGAGCTGCCCCACGTGATGATGCTGATTGACGACCCGGCCTGCACGGTGATCGAGCCGCTGCTGAAGCGCCGGGACAGCCTGCGCCCGCTGTACGACTTCGAGCTGATGCTGGGCGGCGGCCACTTACGGGGCTGGGCTGTGGAGGGCGATGCCACCCGGGGCGTGTTCGACGCCATCGACGCGCTGTATGCGAAGGCCGACGGGCTTTTGTACGCCGTGGGCGACGGCAACCACTCGCTGGCCGCGGCGCGGCAGTGCTGGCTGGACATCCGGGATACGCTGACGTCCGGGGAGCGGGCGAACCACCCGGCTCGCTACGCGCTGGTGGAGCTGGTCAACCTGGCCTGTCCAGCGCTGGTGTTCGAGCCCATCCACCGGGCGCTGTTCGGCGTGGACCCCGCGGCACTGATGGACGCTTACCAAGCGTGCCTGCGTTCGCAAGGCGCGGACCTGGGGGAAGGGAACGACCTGGTGGCCTTCGACGGCGCGGGCCGGACCTGGCGATTCAAATCCGCGGAGCATCCGCTGGGTCGGCTTCAGGCCTTCCTGGACAATTGGCTGGCCGGGCACTCGGAGGCGCGCATCGACTACATCCACGGCGAGGACGCATTGCGCGCCCTGGTAAACCATCCTGACGCCCTGGGCCTGATGCCCCGGGCCTTCGACAAGGGCGAGCTGTTCGACGCCATCCGCCGCCACGGCGTGCTGCCGAGAAAGACCTTCTCCATGGGCGAGGCCACGGAAAAGCGGTATTATATGGAAGCGCGGCGGATCACGCTGTGAAGCAACCCCGACTGCCATTCATCAATGACGGGAGGTCATACCCATGAAAAAGCGCTTTCTGATCGTCGTCGACATGCAGAACGATTTCATCGACGGCTCCCTGGGTACCCCCGAGGCCCGGGCTATCGTGCCCGCGGTGGTCGAACGGGTCCGGCAGGCCCGGGAGGCCGGGGAGACTGTGATCGCCACGATGGACACCCATGAGGAGAACTACCTGGATACCCGTGAGGGCCGGTATCTGCCGGTGCGCCACTGCATCCGCAATACCGAGGGCTGGCGTATCCGGCAAGAGGTGGCAAAGCTGCTGGGGGGCTGTGTCAGCCTTGAAAAGCCCACCTTCGGCAGCATGAACCTGTTCGGGCTGCTCTACCAGCTCTCGGGGGGCGAGAAGGAGATCGGGATCGAGCTGATCGGCCTTTGCACCGACATCTGTGTGGTCTCCAACGCGCTGCTGCTGAAGGCGGCCTTCCCGGAGGCGGACATCTCCGTGCGCCGGGACTGCTGCGCCGGGGTGACCCCCGAGAAACACGAGGCGGCCCTGATGACCATGGCCAGCTGCCAGATCGACGTAATTTGACTCAGAGGGGAATAAGAGCTATGAAGCAGTATTCATTCGACGCCGAAAAGGCGAGGGACGGCCTGGTCGCGGCGATCAGGGCGTTAGCCGCGGAGCAGCATTTCACAAGGGTGGTGCTGGGCATATCCGGTGGCAAGGATTCCACGGTGTGCGCGGCGCTGTGCGCCAGGGCGCTGGGGCCGGAAAACGTGTATGGCGTGATGCTGCCCGACGGCGAGCAGAAGGACATCTCCGACAGCCGGAGGGTCTGCGAGGCGCTGGGAATCCAGCGGCGCACGATCAACATCGGCGCGATGCACCAGGCGCTCAAGGCCGTCACTGATCAGGTGGAGACCACCGCCGCTGAGGGCGAATTCGCCATTCCCTACAGCCGGGAGAGCGACATCAACGTGGGGCCGCGCCTGCGCATGACTACCCTGCGTTACATCGTACAGGCCCTGGGGGCGCGCCTGGTGGGTACCGGCAACCTGTCCGAGGCCACCGTGGGCTATTGCACAAAGGATGGCGACACCTCCTGTGACTTTTCGCTGCTGGGGGCCCTGACCAGCGTCGAGGTGGTGCAGGTCGGCCTGACCATGCCCGAGCTGCCCCGGGACCTGGTGGAAAAGACCCCCACCGACGGGCTGTCCGGCAAGAGCGACGAGGAGAAGCTGGGCCTGCGCTACGCCGACATCCACGCCTACATCCGTATGGGCACCTGCGGCAACGCTGAGATCGACGGGAAAATCCGCGCCAGGGAACGTGGGAACATGTTCAAGCGGCGCATGCCCCGGATACTCGATCCCTTCGGGGCGGAGGAGCAGCGGTGAAGCGGGTGCTGGCCTTCTTCGGGGCCTTCAATCCGCCCACCGTCGCCCACCTCGATGTGGCCCGCATTGCCATGGAGAAGACCGGGCGCGAGGGCGTAGTGTATGTGCCATCGAAGTCGGTCTACATCCGTGGCGCGCAGGGCAAGGATTTCGCCTACAGCGACCGGCAGCGCCTTGAGATGCTGCGCCGCGCCGCGGCGAGCCGGCCATGGATGGAAGTGACCGATTGGGAAATCCGGGCGGAGACCCAGCCCCGTACCTACGAAACGCTGTGCCACCTGAGGGATGAGGGCTATGCGCCGTCACTGCTGGTGGGGTCCGACAAGCTGCCGGAGCTGGAGCACGGATGGCTGCACGTGGCGGAAATTGCCCGGGAGTTTGGCTTTGTGTGTACCAGCCGGGGTGAAGACGAATGCGCGGACATGATCCGCAAGGACCCCTATCTTGCGACGTTGGCGGACTGCATACAGGTGGTCGGGACGCCCGACGCGCTGCGCGGCGTCTCCTCCACGACGGTACGGCAGCGGCTCTCCGAGATCCGCGCCTTGTGGCGGGAGGTGGGCACGCTGGTGCCTGCGGAGGTTTTGCCGATGCTATCCCATGATATTCCGAGACAGGAGGAACCGTAGATGAAATTCGATCCCATTGTCGTCTCCCTGTTGGACACCGATCTGTACAAGTTCAACATGGACCAGGTGATCTTCCACAAGCACACCGACCTGAACGGGGAATACTACTTCCGCTGTCGCAACGAGGGCGTCGTGTTCACCCGGGATATGTTCGACGAGATCAACGCACAGATCGACCACCTGTGCACGCTGAGCTTCACCCGCCAGGAGCTGGATTACCTGCGCTCCATCCGCTTCATCAAGCACGACTACGTGGAATTCCTGCGCCTGTGGCGGCCGCTGCGGGACTATGTGGAAACGTCGCTGTCCTCGGAGGGCGAGCTGGGCATCGTGGTGCGGGGACCGTTGTTCTCCGCCATGCAGTTTGAGATCTACCTGCTGGAGATCGTCAACGAGGTCTACTTCCGCATGAAGTACGACTACAATACCCTGCTGGCCTCGGCGCGGGAGAAGCTGGATAAAAAGATCAGGGACTTCCAGTTTGGCCGCTACACCTTCCAATTTGCCGAGTTCGGCTGCCGCCGCAGGCTGTCCCGGGTGTGGGAGGACGAGGTGGTGCGCCGCTTTGCCACCGAGACCGAGAACTGCATGGGTACCAGCAACGTCTATCTGGCGATGAAGTACAACCTGAAGCCCATTGGCACCTATGCCCACGAGTTCGTGCAGATGTACCAGGGCATCGATTCCATCCCGCTGGCCTATACCAACCACTACGCCCTGGAGGACTGGTACGACGAGTACCGGGGCGATAACGGTACCGCGCTGACGGACACCGTGACCACCGACCTGTTCCTGCTGGATTTCAACCGGGCCATGGTCAACAACTTCAACGGCGTGCGCCACGACAGCGGCGATCCTTATGCCTGGGGCGAAAAGATGATCGATCACTACAAGCACTATGGCGTCGATCCCCGAACGAAGATGCTGCTGTTCAGCGACAGCCTGGATTTCGACCGGGCCCAGGCGCTGTACGACTATTTCCGGAATCGGGTGAAGGTGTCCTTCGGCATCGGCACCTTCTGCTCCAACGACACCTGCGAAAAGGCCCTGAACATCGTCATCAAGCTGCAGACGGTGAACGGGCGCGCCGTGGCGAAGCTGTCTGATACCCCCGGCAAGGCCATGTGCCGGGACATGGAGTACCTGGAGTACCTGAAGCGGTCCGTGGCCTTCCGACTGGGGCGCGAACGGCTGGAATGACGCGACACGGGAATCCGGCTCCTGTCCAATCCATTGAAAGATGCGTATCCATAGAAGGCAGATGCCGCCTGGATGATCGGGCAGGACTCAGCACGATAGTGTGCTACCAAATGTGCTATGTCTCAGATAATGCGGTTGGTAGCACACTTTACCAATTATGGGATATTTTTTCTCAATGTAGGAAATAATAGTTGCATTGTACGCGGCTTAAATGTATAATTGATCTAAGGAAATACCGCACAATACGGCGGCGCATCTGGCGGTGCCTTTTCCGACATCTGCTGCTTGCAGATTTCTCGATTTACCTCCGGGGGCTTGCCAGCC
>CADBVG010000040.1 GCA_902798105.1 uncultured Eubacteriales bacterium | reverse complement strand
AAGTACCGAAGGACGCAATCTCTGCTTATGTGAAAGTGGAAGAGAACAAGATCTACTGGGTGAACAAAGCTGGCGAAACCGGCAGCGTGGAGATTTGGGGCTAAATACAACGGCGGCGTATGATTATGCGTCGCCGTATATTTGTACAACAACCCCCGCACGATGCGAGGGTTTTCGTTGTACAAATAAACCACAGCGTCAGACGGCGCTGTGGCCAATAAAACCCCTGCCGAAGCAGGGGGGAGAGGGGTCAATCATCAACCTTCAGCGAATCCACAACCGCGCTGATGGCATCGTCGCGCTCCATAGCGACGGACTCATCTTCGATCTTGGTGACACCTATATGCACTGTCAGCAGATCCTCGACCTCTTTGTCGTCATCGTCCATCACTGGTGCAGTGAAGAAGTGCTCGCTGGTGCCGTCGTCGTATTCAAGGGTATACATGAACACGTTCTTGTAGCCGTTCCAGTCGCCCTGGGTGACGGTGGTGTCGGGAATCTGAGACATGTCGGCCATGGTGGGGAACGTCTCGCCGTCGTCAAGATCCTTCAGGTAAAAGCTGATGAAGGTGTTGCCCCAGGCTTCGTTCTTTCCGTGCAGCACCACGGTGGTCTCGTCGTCAGTGCGGTCGTCCAGGGAAATCTCAAAGTTTTTCTCATCATACTCAAAGGTGATATCGTCGGAGCGGTAGGCCTCGGCGAAGGCCGCGGCGCTCAGCGCCAGCAGGGTGGCCATAATCAGTGCAAGCATTTTCTTCATTGTCGATTCCTTCTTTCAGAATAATTGGTTCGGTGGTTGTGATGTGGTTCACAGATACAGCCTCGCCTGCATCTCATTGGACAGGCCGTGTTCGTTGGTCTTCCTGACCGCGAATGCTGCTTTGAAGAAGCTGACCATGCGGCGGAAGAAGGCGGTGACCTTGCCAGGATTGATGGCAATGAAACTGTAGCAGGGAATATCCAAGCGGTTATTCATCGTATTCTGCATGATCAAGACCTCCTTCAGTGCGGTGCGTTCGCTGCACTCTTCGGTGCTGTGTTTACCGCGGTTGCTTTCGATGGGAACAGTATAGCAGAAGGAGTGTCACAGAAGCGTCACGGGCCCACAGCGAGATCATGGACAGGATCATACCGTGGAGCAGGTGGACGGAGCATGTATTGCCGTAGCGGAGCTGTCATCGTCTCGACCAGTAACCTGACGCCCCTATAGAGTATGACAATTTGGAACAGCTGTCAATGAGTGAGCGATATACTGCTGAACTTTGCACCTTTTTCGTGTATAATAGACTCATTAGAAAACATCGCATAGGAGGAGTTTTACGAATTGAAGAAGACACTGATTCTGTCGATACTGATCGGAATTCTGCTGCTCGGCGGACTGTTTGCCGCATCGGCCCTTGCGGATGAGAATTGGCTGGCAGGAGACCCCGCTGAGGTCACGGCGGTGATCCTGCATACCAACGACGTGCACGTCGCCTTCCAGGACAACATCGGCTACGACGGGCTGGCGCTGTATAAGAAGGAACTGGAGGCGCAGTACGATCATGTAATGCTGATCGATGCGGGAGACGCCATACAGGGCGCGCCGATCGGGGCTATTTCCAAGGGCATGGAAATCATCAAAATGATGAACCGCGTCGGCTATGACCTGGCTGTGCCGGGGAACCATGAGTTTGACTTCGGCGATGCGCTTGCGGAGTGCGCACAGGCGCTGGACTGCGGCTATACCTGCGTCAATTACTGCACCTCGGACGGCGAGCCGATATTCAGCCCCTGGCGCATACTTGAAGCCGGGGATGTGAAGATCGGCTTTGTGGGTGTGGTGACCCCGGACGCATTTACGAAATCCGTCATCAAGGATATCCTGAATGAGGTCGGAGAGCCGATGTATGACTTTCTGGTCGATTATACCGGAGACAGGCTGGCAGAAAGAGTTCAGCAGGCCATCGACGAGGTGCGCGATGCCGGGGCCAACTATGTGATACTGGTTTCCCATCTGGGCAACAACGATTCCATCACTCCGCAATACAGATGCGACGCGATTGTCGGCAAGCTGACCGGGCTGGACATGGTCATCGACGGCCATTCCCACGAACTCTACAACCGCACCGTGACGGACGGGGCGGGCAAGCTGCTGCCCGTTGCCCAAGCGAACACAAAACTAACCGCCATCGGCCAGCTGACGATCTACCGGGACGGTCGCCTGGAGGAAAGGCTGATCGACAGTGTGCCCGAACCGACGGACGTCCCATTTGAACGGGTCACCCGGCACAAGGTGGAGCACTGTGTAGATCCGGATATGAAGGCGTATCTGGACGGCGTCGTTGCTGCTTACGCGCCGCTCATGGAGCGCAAGCTCGGCACGCTGTCCCGGGATTTGATCGTGCGGGACGGGCAAGTGGACGTGAGCCGGGATGCGGAAAACGGTCTCTGCGATCTGGTGGCGGACGCCTTTCGGGTCATCGGCGGCACGCAGACCGCGCTGCTCAACGCTGGCAGTGTGCGCAACAATCTGGAGGCCGGCATGGTGACCTATAACAGCATACTGAACATACTGCCCTATTCCAGCGATGTTGTCACGGCGAAGGTCACCGGGCAGATGCTGCTGGATGCCCTCGAATTCGGTGTGGCCCTTCTGCCGATCGATCTGCTGAAAGAACCGCACACGAAAGGGACGCGGGCCGGGCCGCCATGGAGCCACATCCGCGCATGATTAAGGGAAAATTTGAAAGCTGTATATACTTCCTTTTGCAGGATTCTTGTGATACAATATAGAAAAAACGGCCTTGAAACTATACTTCAATATCCGCGCTGAGGGCAGTCTTCTTGTGGGCATTCCAGGCCTGGAAGCGTATTGCAAGCCGGTAGACAGCATTGTGTATCTGACTGCGTATAAAATGAACGGGGGATGATGAATGAAGCTTCGCGGAAAAATGCTCGGCGTATCCGAAAAATGCTTTTACACCGTTGTGCTTGCATGCACGATCGGTATTCTTTTGGGTTCCTTTTTTGATTTTCAGATCAACGAAAGGCTTGCCAACGTCACGAAGCTCGGCTCCTTTTTTGCCGCGTATGGCTGCTATTTTTCCTACTGCCTGTATCCGGCGGCGGGAATGTGTCTGTTCAAGGGCCTGAAGAAAAAGGGATTATCCATGGCGGGGACAGTGCTGCTGATCATCGGCTGGTTCCTTGCCGTCTATTATACGAATACCTACAGCGGCGGCAAGCTGCGCGATCTGCTTTTCCATTACAAAGCCGGGGAGTCGTCACCGTGGCTTTCGGTCCTGAACTGGCTGATCATTGCAGCGCTGTATGTGTGGCCGATGATCCTGTGCAACAAAATTCTGGATGAAAAGGATGCGGACAGACTGATTGCTGTCGGGGCCGCGATCCTGATAGCGGGCGTTGTCTCCGACAACGTAAACCTGTGGCTCAAACAGCTGGCCTCCCGACCGCGGTACAAGTATCTGATCACGCTGGACGATCCGCGAAGTGCGTTTCGCAGCTGGTGGCAGATGGTTCCGAATCTCGCCGGCAGTGATGACAGCTTCAAATCCTGGCCCAGCGGCAATATGACAATCGCCGCTATGATGTTCTCGCTGCCCATGCTCGCAGACGTGACGAAGAAGAGAAACGAGGGCAGAAATTTCCGCTGCTTTATCTTCGCCTGTGTGTTCGTGCTGCTCTACGGCTATAACCGCATCCACATGACCAATCATTTTCTCACGGATGTATGCTTTGGAACGCTGATCACCTATCTGATCCATGCGGTCGTGAGCAAGGCGCTTTTGCCGGCAGAGAAAAAAATAGATAAATAAGCGCACCCGGAAGCAGGAGGGACCCTGAACATGAAAAGAATCGTTGGCTTTGTATTGCTTATTGCCATGCTGCTGTGCGGCTGTAGGGCACGCCCGAAAAGCAATGATCAGGCATCCTTTTCCCATTGGAATTCTGATGCCCCGGCGCTGGATGCGCTGATCGAGTATGTGCGCGCTGTGACGGACAAGGCATCGCCCGACTTCATCCCGCCGGCAGACCGTATCGCCACCTTCGATATGGACGGCACGCTGATCGGGGAGCTGTTTCCGACCTATCTGGAGGATGTCATGCTGATGCGCCGGATCTTTGACGATCCCTCCTATACGCCGGATGAGGACATGGTTGCCTTCGGCCTCGTCATACGCGACCATGCCGTGGACAGGACCTTTCCGGCAGGTTTTGAGTATGCGTTCTCCAGCAATCTGGCCAAAGCCTTCGCCGGAATGACGCTGAAGGAATACGACGATTATGTGACGCAGTTTCTCGCTTCCCCGGTGGATGGATTTGATGGAATGACCTATGCGAAAGGGTACTATCTGCCGATGGCGGAGGTCATTGCGTATCTTCAGCGAAACGACTTCAAGTGCTATATTGTCTCAGGCAGCGATCGTTTCACCATTCGCACCTTTATCAAGGGCGTATTTGATATCCCCAGCGAAAACTGCATCGGCTCTGACGCGAAGCTGGAAGCAAAAGACCAGGGCGAATCGGAGGACTATGATTATCAGTTCACCGGTGATGATGCCCTGGTACGCACAGCCCAATTGCTGGTAAAGGATGTTAAAACGAGCAAGGTACTGCAAATCGCCCGTGAGATCGGCAAACAGCCGGTACTCTCCTTCGGCAACAGCTCCGGCGACGTGAGCATGCACAACTACGCCCTGTTTAATAACCGTTACAGAAGCGCGGTGTTCCAGCTGATTGCCGACGACGACGTCCGTGACTACGGACACCCGGAGAAAGGGCCGGAGCTTCGCAGGCAGTGGGAAGACATGGGGTTTCATGTGATTTCCATGCGCGACGACTGGAAGACGATATACGGCGAGAACGTCGTCAGAACCGGCGAATTTCACTGGCTGGAAGATTATGCGGACGACAAAATATCCGAAGAAACAAACGGCATGGCCGACTATACGGACGCCGCTTAGCCACATTGGATTACTTGGACATTTTCCGGACAATGGTATATGGATTTCAGCGATCGGCAAAAATACCGATCGCTGTTCTCATGACAAACCGTCTTCCTTCGACATCCAATAGAGATTGAAAGCAACCAGATTCAGCTCAGGAATGCGCCAAACATTCAGAACACAGATGCTTCGCAAGTCTGCATGATTTCCTCTTGTACTTGATACACAAAGCTCTCAGTAAATACCGCATGATTGGGTGGTAGGATGACGAGGTGGATTTTTTTCAGCTGTGGCCCACAATAACCGAAGGTTACCCGGCGGGTAAGTAAAATCTCTTTTGTCGTTTACTATAAAAGGAATCAATGATGACAGCGCGACATTGGCCGATCTGATGAACGGCCTCACATCAACCGGCGCGCTTCCTTACTATGTGTTCCAGTGTCGTCCTGCAATGGGCGTCATGAATCAATTCCAGGTACCTTTGCTGGAAGGCCAGCGCATTGTTGACGAATCGAAATCCGGTATGAACGGTCAAGCAAAACAATTCCGCTACGTGATGTCCCACGTCACAGGGAAAATCGAAATCCTGGGCTGTCCATCTGGCGATGAAATGCTGTTCAAATACCATCAGGCAAAGTATCCTAAGGACGCCTCACGGTTCTTTACCGCCAAGCTCGCGGATGACCAGTGCTGGCTGTCAGATGTTATTATTTGATATTATTCCCGGCTTCTCTTATGGAAAGCCGGGATCTTGTTTATGCTCGTCACATTTGTTAGCGGATCAGCACCGATATCATTGCGGCGCGGGATACCGTGGTGGATGTGCGTTACATATTGGGCCTGACATGTATACCTCAATCCATTCCGTCGATGCATATGCGCCCCTGGGCATCTTCGTAGGCTTCAGGAATGACGCCGTTCAGATTCTCCTCGATGTACTTCATCACCAGTTCATTGTCAGCAAGCATCGTCGAGGAGAGAATATCTGCTTCCTTGAACATCACGTAGCCGTCGCCGCCGTTCAGCAGGAAGCTGGGAATCGTCATCGTGTATTCCGCCTTCGGGTCAATGGGTGCACCGCCGACCGTCACATCGTAGACCCGCCGCGGGCCGTCCACCCCGACAAACTGGCCCGTGGAATCCTGAACGACGCTCGTGGGTATTCCTGCGTTGATATGGAAGGCGATACCGGACACTTGCGGAAATCTCCCAGAGATGTTCGGCAGAAGGGCCACGCTGAATTTTAGTGAGAAGTGCGAATGAGCTAACAATCTGAATGATTAAAGGATGTTAAAGAAAAAATTAGATTGTTGAGGTCGTGGGACTATCTTACAGCATTAACCAGAGGATTGCAAGTGGGCAAGGGCGGAAATCGGCAAATTTAATTGTTAAGTCAATTTTACGTCAAAATCAACCCTACCTCTTCCTCAAATAACTGCCTCGCTGTCTTGAAGCCCAGCAGGCGGCGGGGATAGTTGTTCATCCAGTCCTCTACTTCCTGGACGGCCTTGTGAGTGACCTTTCCGAAGTCTGTACCTTTGGGGAACCAACGGCGAATGAGGATGTTGTTGTTCTCGTTGCTGCCGCGCTCAAAGCTGCTGTAGGGATGGCAGAAGTAAACCTTCGTTCGCTTGCCCTTGCGGAGGACCGAATCGGAAATGCCGTTGAAGTCCTGGAACTCACAGCCATTGTCGCAAGTGATGCTCTTGAAAATCTTCGGGAACATCTTGCCATACTTCCTTTCAAGGCCATTGACAGCGCGGACAACGCTGGCGGTGGTCTTGTCTTTTATCTTCCGTATGATCTCGTCGCGGGTTTTCCTCTCGGTCAGCACCAACAGCACGTCTTTGTCGCCGCCTTTCTTTCCAACAACAGTGTCCATCTCCCAATGACCGAATACCGTCCTGTCCTTCACTTCATCAGGTCGGTTGTCTATGCTCTCTCCCCTGGGGGCGCGGGAAGCGCGGACCCGCTTATAGACCTTTGGACCCTTGCCGTGTCTCGGCAACTGTTCGCTGGTCAACCTGGCGAATAGGCCGCGATGGATATAATTGTACAGGGTAGCTGTGGAGATCGTGGTGTCGAACTTGTTTTCCTGCTTGGCTGCACCCAACGCGGCCTCCGGCGAAAAGCCCTCGTCGGCAATCTTGGTTTCAAGATAGGAAGCATAGGCATGATCGTTACCGATCTTCAAATCAGGTCCCAACGCCGTCATGTTCTGCTCTGCCTTTTCCTGGGCAATATCGGGGCTGTATCGAATATCCGTGGTCAGGTCGGTGTTCAGGTGTTCCCACTTGCCGCGCTCCAGTTCCCGGTAGATGGTTGAGACGTGGAAATGAAGCGCATTGGCGATTTCCTGGGGCTTCCTGCCATCGTTGTACATCTGCTCAATCTTCAATCTGTTGTTCCAATTCAAGTGTGAGAAGAAACGCTTCTGTTTCTGCTCCTGCTTCTGCTTCTGCATAGCCTGTTACCTCGATCAGTTATTGTCACGTTGGATATTGCAACACTTTTGAAATAGAATTGTCAATCAATCGAAACGGACAGTATTAAGGCAATTATTTATACCCTAAAAAGCATGGCATAAAATGAATCGGTTGTCAGATTTTATATAGCTGGTGAAGGAGAAATTGCAAATTAACAAAGCGCTTCTATAGAACGCGCGCGCCTGCGCGGGCGCGACAGGGCTAAATAAACTCCAAAAATTATTTTTATTTTCTAACCCGATTTCGGGTCGCCGACGCCCACTGGCCGCCTCTTGATGGTTTACAGTACCTAACTATTGGAAAGTATAGGAAATTGATATGGAAACCGGGCCGGGCCGGGGTCGGGCCGGGTCGTTTCAGCGGGTCGGGGCTGGCCTGGGGGGCTGGCCTGGGGGCCGTGGTCCTGGCGCGCTGGCTGTTGTCGTGGGGTTGCGCTGGCTGTTGTGGTAATGGTAATGAGATGATGCAATGATGATGTGATCGGGGGCAGCGGTGGCCGGGTGGCGACGGCTGGCGGGCCGGGTCGGTTCGGGTCGGATTGCACCGGGGCGGGGCGGGTCATGCCGCGCCGGTTCGGGCCGGTTCGGTTCGGGCCGCTTCGGTCTGCGTCGGGGGTGGATCGTGGCGGGGCCGGGGCGGTTGCTCTGTCATATTGAAATGAATACCGGCCCAGGCGGGCAGCGGTGGCCGGGGTCCAGGCGGACCGGGGCCGGGGTCCAGGCGGGGCGCGCCCTGCTGGCGGACCTGGCGCAGATTGTCCAGCTTATCAATTAATGTTTTATGGAGTGTTTCAGGAAACACAAAGCGCCGGGGACAAATCCGGCGCGGTTGCTTTATGATTCGGTTGTCATCGGGGCGGGTGGCCGCCTATGGGTTTTTATAGGACTGTCCCGGCAGCGGGGCGGCGCGTCCCTGGCGGCAGCGGCGGCGGGGGCTGGCCGTGGCCGTGGTGGCGCGTGGGGGTGTTACCGTTTCAAATGGATGTGCAGACCATTCCCGGCGCGGATCGTGGGCGGTGGCTGTTGCGGGGGGTGCCGGGGGCGCTCCCCCGGCAGCTTGATAGCGGGCCGCGCTGGCCGGGGGTGGATCGTGGCGGGGCAGCTTCGGCGCGGGGCGCTGGCGGGGCAGATCGTCGGGGCAGCTTCGGCGCGGCCCTGGCCGGGGTGGATCGTCGGGGCAGCTTCGGCGCGGCGTTGGCCGGGGTGGATCGTCGGGGCAGCTTCGGCGGGGCGCTGGCCGGGGCAGATCGTCGGGGCAGCTTCGGCGCGGCCTGCTGGCGGGGCAGCTTCGGCGCGGCGCTGGCCGGGGTGGATCGTCGGGGCAGCTTCGGCGGGGCGCTGGCCGGGGTGCAGATCGTCGGGGCAGCTTCGGCGCGGCCTGCTGACCGGGGCAGCTTCGGCGGGGCGCTGGCGGTGGACCTGGGCAATATATAGAAAAGGCTGGACCATTCGCGGGGAGTGGTCCAGCCTTTTCTATGGTTCGGTATCGGCGGCGGGCAGCGGCGGCAGATCGTCGGCGGTGATGCCGTCGCGCTGGAGCCTGTCGCGCAGGGTGTCAAGGATATACACCGATTTACTGACCCCGGCCCGCGTCGCGCCTATGGTCAAGAGTTCGTTTAGACGTTCCTCCCGGCGCGCCGGGGCCGAAATGGTTTCATAGGCTTTAAGCCTATAGCGGCCATTGGCGGCAATCCGTGCCTTGCTTGACTTTGCCAATTCTTCACCCCCTTTAATAGTAGATCAATTATACCATGCCGCAATGGTTGCCGTCAATACCATTGCGGCATTGTGCATCATGTACAATTGCGCAATGGTAAACTTTGTGCAGCTTGCCGTCTTGCAAATACCATTGCGCAATGGTATAATCATCACGTAATCAAGAAAAGCACCGACCCATTGAAGGAGGTTCACCCCATGAAGAAGCTGTATGAACTGGAATTGACCCGGCGCGGCGTCACCCCGGCGCAGTTCCTGGCCTATGTGCGGCAGATGTGCAAGCGGCATGACATCCCCTTCGAGATGTCAGCGCGGGACTTTGCCAACGGTCAGCCCTGGGGTAATGACGTTTACTCCGATACCCATTACACCGGCGGGACCCCGGAAACCCGGCCTTGCTTCGCGGAAACCTGCAAGCAAAAGCCCTTTGATTATCAGACCTATTTCAAGGGCTTTGACGGTTCAGTGTACAACGAAATCATTGAATTCCAGTTTGATGATGAAAATACCGGGTTCGGTTACTTCTACACCGTCAGCACGGAGGGCGAAACCCTGGAGGATGCCGCCGCCGTGATGCGGTCCGCCGTGAATGTGCACGAAATCGCCATTAAGCGCAATGAGTACAGCATCGAAAAGAAGGGCGCTGAACTGGCGGAAACCCTGCGGAACATTGAACACGGTTGGGCCGGGAGCTATGCCGGGGTTCATGCGGAAATTCTGCGGCATGAGATCGAAGCGGCGAAGCGGGAGAACGAAGAACACCGCGCCGCTATCGAAGAAGCCCGCGCAGAACTGGCGAAGCTGACCGGCGAAGCGGAGCAGACCGGCGAAGCGGAGCAGACCGAAGCGGCCCAGGCGGTCCCGGCAGACGTGGAGCAGACCGAAGCGGCCCAGGCAGAAGCCCAGGCGGCCCCGGCCCCGGTTGGCGGTTTCGGCGCTATCCTGTGCGCTAATGGTCGGGTGGACGTTACCGAAACCCGCGGCGGGATCGTGGTCAACTGGACCCGATACAACAGCATGGAGGAGGCGTGTAGCTGGACCGCCTGGAAGGTTGCCAACGAAACCGGCAAAGGTCCGGCAGACGTGGAGGCCGTCCCGGTCAAGGTTGCGCCGGGGGTCTATGACATCAAGGTAACGATGCTGTGAAGGAGGCGCGGAGCGTGAAATACTTCTACAGGCACAGCGCCCCCGCCTTGACCGGCGCGGAGTTGGTCAAGGTGGAGCGCGAAAAGCTGGACCCGATACAGGGCGGGGCGTTCGTTTCAATCGCCTTTTATAAGCTGTCCAGCGGGGTAACAATCGGAATTGTGTGGTAAAGCATCGACAGAGTGAAGCACAAAAGCAGGGAGGGGTCAAGGTGATTCGGTATTATATCGCAAATTCCAACGGGGAGCGCGTTTCGGTCTTGTTTGATGACATCGAAGAAGCGCGGCAGGTTGCACGGGCGGCGGGGGCCGGTTTCCGGGTCAAGTGGACGTTATCGGACCGATAAAGCAAAGGGAGGCAGCAGGCTATGAAAAGGACATTTAGAACGATGTGCGGCGGGCGCCGCGCCTATGAAATCGAAACGGGCGGCGCGCTGCATGAATATGTGAAGGACAACCGGCCCACGGGCGTTAATGCCCTGGGTGCATGGTTCGGGGTGGCGGTGTGGCTCCTGGACGGGGCCGGGGATGAGTGCATAGCGGCATGGGTGCAGGGTGACAACTTCACCGGCGCGCATAGGCACACGATCCACTATAGCACGGCGGGGCGGCCCTTCATCAAAAAGGGCGGGCGGCGTTACTACTTCGACGAATTTTTGACCGCTTGACAGCGGCAGCAGCGCGACGGGCCGCGCCGGTGAAAAGTCCGGCGATTATGACAGCGACGCGGGGCGGCGCGGCGAAGCGCAGACCGGCAGCAGAATAAAGGGAGGTTACTGCAATGAAGGATATTTATAGCGAAGTCACAGACCGCATTATTGAACAGTTGGAGGCGGGTTTCATCCCCTGGAGCAAGCCCTGGACCGGGATAAGCGACGGTGCAATCAGTCGGGCGACGGGCCGCGCCTATAGCCTGATAAATCAGATGCTTTTGAATAGGCCGGGAGAATATGTCACCTTCAAACAGTGCAAGGATGAAGGCGGCCACGTCAAGAAGGGCGCGAAGTCAAAGTTTGTGGTCTTTTGGAAGGTCTACCGGCGCGAAAAGAAGGACAGCGGCGGCGCGGTTATAAGGGATGCAGACGGCAAGCCGGTTATGGAGTCAATACCTGTTTTGCGGTATTTCAATGTGTTTCATATTGACGATTGCGAAGGGATCACGGCGAAGTATCCCAACGGGGCAAGGAACACGGCACACATTGACGGCGACGCGGACAGCGTTTTACATGGGTATGTTGACCGTGAAGGGATAGACCTGGAAATCAAACAAAGTGACCGGGCTTATTATTCCCCGTCATTTGACAGGATCGTGTTACCGCGTGTTGACCAATTCGATGATACATCGGAATTTTATAGCACGGCATTCCATGAAGCTACACACAGCACGGGGCATAAATCCCGCCTGAATCGGTTCACGGGGGAGGCCGCTAATGCCGCCTTTGGTTCTGAAACCTATAGCAAGGAGGAGTTAGTTGCTGAAATCGGCGCGGCGTGTATTCTCCATGAATTGAACATGGAAACGTCGGACAGCTTCAGAAATTCGGCGGCCTATATCCAATCATGGTTAAAGGTGCTGAAAAATGATAAGCGCATGATTATTAGCGCGGCCAGCAGGGCAGAAAAGGCCGTGAAGCTGATACTAAACATTAACGACAGCAGCACAGAGGAGGCAGCGTAAATCCGTGGCGGCGGGGTTAAATAGGTGATTAGGCCGCCAGCGTCCCGGCGCAGGCCGCGCCGGGGGTTCACACAGCAGCACACACAACCATAAAGGGAGGTTTCAGTTATGGCGAATAAATACAGGTTCGGGCGCGATTGCATCACGGTAAACGGGCAGGCATTCCCGGCGCGCTATGAAGTGATGGAGCGCGACGCGGCGCGGGATAGCTTTTTCACTGTTGTTATTATGGCGACGGTTGGCAACGGGCAGGAGGTCCGCATAGAAGTACCGGCCAGCGATAAACAGCACGGCGCGGCCCTGGCGGCGGCACAGCTGGAGGCGGGGACCCTGGCGGACCCGGCCCCGGCAGCGGCCCAGGACGGCCAGCAGACCGGCAGCACGATCCCGGCAGACCCGGCCCCGGCAGCGGAGCAGGACGGCCAGCAGGATAACACGCAGGCAGCGACGGTGGCCGCCACGGACAGCACGCAGACCGCGCCGGAGGCGGCGCAGATCGAAAAGGAGGCGCAGACCATGAAAAAGGATAACAACTCATGGACGAGATAATCACCGAAGCCGAACATTGGGACGAATGAACGGCGCGGGGCCATTTGGAAGGAGGCTGTATTATGATTCTCTATCTTGAAAAGCGCGGGTGTGATTTCTTTGACCGGGACGGCGGCAAGACGGCGGGGAGCGATTTGGAAAACTATCGCCTTGCCCTGGAGTTCATTGACCGCGAAGGTGTGCGGGTCTGCGGCGATATAACAATGTGTGATGTTCGGGAGTGGCGCAGGAAGAAAAGCGGCAAGGAGGAATGCAAGATCGTTTCGACGATTGGCCTGCATACGAATTTCCAGTATGAGAATTGGCAGGGTTGCTATTCCTATGAGGTTGACACAAGGGGTTTCCGCTATACCCAGGCCGACGCCCTGAAACTGATTAATTCGGTTTCTGCTGTGCAGTATGAGGCGGTTTCAATCGTGGACATCCTGCCGGAGGCGGCGCGGGAATATCCCCCGGAGGTTGCGGCGATGGCCGACGCCAGGGAAGCGCGGGAACATGCCGCACTGATGGAGGACGCCATGCGGCGCGCCCGGTCCGATTGGACCCGGCTTGTCAGGACAACCGACCATGCTGTGCAGTTTATGAAGGTTACGCCCGACGAATACAAGCGCCTTTGTATCGCCACGCTGGAGGGCATACGCGACAAATTCGGCATTATCACGCAGAAGGGCGCATATGCCGTGGCCGGAATCGGCGCGGCCCATCACGTAACAAAGAAAATCTTTGAGGAACAGGGCATTTTCAATCCACACGACGATCAAGAGTTTATCAATACGATCCTTCCACTGTGCCCTTATTACGTGGCCCGGTACTTGGATGTTTTCACCCTGGACCAATTCGCCGTCACCTATGCCCAGGGGTGACGGGGCGACGGCGCAAATTCATTTCAGAAGGGAGGTTTTGACTGTGCTGTGTACGATCTTTATAGCCCTGGATGGCCGGGAGTTGTATTCCTGTGCGGCGGCGGATATGCCGCAGGAGGAAAAGCGGGTTACAAAGCTGGCCCTTGCGCGGCAATTCGGCATTCGCCCGCGTGAAATCTACATCGTGGACCGTTGGCGCTGATTGAAAAGCGTAAACGTTTACGGATTTGAAAGGGGGTGCTTGTGTGGTTTTCCTGTTCCTGCTTATGACGGCGCTTGTCGCGCTGGACACGCTCTGTAACATCGTTTCGGCCCTTGTGCAGCGGGCAAGCCTCCCGCGCTATCGCTGGAATCGCGGCGGGCGATTCACCTTTAACTGATTGACGTGGTTTAGTTTGAGTTAGTCAAGGATTTAGTCAAGGGGTCCATTGGCGGCGCTGTTCCCGGTTCATTCTTTCAGGCTATGCGTGGACATACGCAGCGCCGCCATGATATAATCCACCCAGGAGGTTACACTTATGCAGTATGAGCAGTTTTCCATGTTCGACCTGTTCACGTCGTCCCAGGAAGCGCCTGCGCCGGTCCCGGCAGACGCGCAGCCGGTTCCCGTTTCCATACAGGCAAGCATGAAGAGCGCGGACGGCAGCGGTTACATTGTGTTCGGTGTAGTACGCGCAAATATCATTCCTTCGGCGTGGCGGCCCACGGCGCGGGAAGTGCTGGAGATGTTCCCGCTGTCCCTGTCCTGGTACATCGGGCGGGATGCGCTGGATCGTGACGGCGTTGTGGACCTGTTCGCCCATGAGATTGACGCGGAGGGCAATATGGTACACATGCTGGCCGACGCCTGCGCCACGGTAAAGGTCGCGGAATTGTGCGATTTGGTAAAGCAAAGCCCGGAGGACGCGGCAAAATCATTTTGATTGACAGCATCAGGGCATCATGCTATGATTCGATCAAGGAGGTATCGGCATGAACGTCGTTATCACTATACTGGTATCAACCATTCTGTTGACTGTGTTCTGCATTGCCGTCCTGGCACATGAGCAGAAGGACAAGCAGAAGCGCCGCGCAAACGGCCTGCCTGCGCGCCGGTATCACGATGTTACCGACTATGATGTGCGCCAGGTTATCACCGTGAACTATTCCGGGAGCCGTGACCGTTGACGGCGCGGGACCATTTCACAGGAGGCGGCCACTTTGATTAACTGGCAAAAAGTTACCCCCCCCCCGCAAAATTCACCTTTTCCGCTAATCTCCGTGTAACCTTTGGATTGGGTTCTATCGGACCCCCTGATTGTCGTATTTGTATATACATATCGACAATTTAAGGAGGTCTGTTCCGTGAATAGGTTTGTTTGTCTTGTACTCGCATGTATCGTGTTGTCCGTGTTCTGCTGTCCGGCCATTTCCGAAGGGTATTCGCCTGTCCGTTTCGGTTCAGGCGACGCCGCCGAAGCCCCAGGCCCTTCCATCAATGATTCGCCTGCAATCAGCATAAAGCGCGCGGCAGAAAACCGCGTGAAGGATGAAGAACACTATTGGAAAGTGACGGTGGACAAGGTTGATTGTAACCATGACCTGTCCTCAAATGCAGATGATGCGTGGATCGTGAACATTGATTTGACCTGGGATGCCATGAACGGGGTGCCACGCACAAAGACCATGCTTCGCTTATTCGGGGATGATCTCGCACAAACCCTGTTCAAAGAGTTTTCGGATTTGAACATCACACAGTTATGGTGCCGCTGGGCCGTGCCCTATCTGTATGATGACGATGGATTTATAGCCAAGTATCAGTATCAGATAACGGATGGCACAGTATACATGACGGACAGTAACGGCCTGCTGTTCAGTATGGCCGATGATTACAAGTGACCGGCAACGGCGCAGAATCATTTCATTTGCCGCTGTCCCCTGCGTGGGGGCGGCGGTTTTTTGTGCGGATTTTATGAGACTACGATTCACTTAAATTCTCTTAAATCCACTTAACCTATGTCGCCCCCGTCCCCGGCCCTTAGTTTTACGTTTGGAGAGATTGTAAATGTAATATCCGGCGCGTTGCTTCATTATATGCGCCTGAAATCTGTATGCCAAAACCCCTTTAGTATGTCCTGCCTTTGAAAACGTCAAGCTAAAGGCCGACAAGGGGCGATTGCAACCACATTGCAACGCATTAAATCATTCGGTGCATGTTGTCTATGGCCTTGTCCACGGCCATCTGATCCAGCCCGATATAGCGCAGGGTTTCCATTTGGCTGGAATGGTTCAGGACCTTTTGCACCAGGGACAGGTCCCCCGTGGTTTGATAGAGTTCATAGGCGAATGTCTTTCGCATGGTATGGCAACCGGCATGTTCCTGAAAGCCTGCCCTCGCCGCTATTTCCTTGATGATCGCAAACGCCCGCTGCCTGCTTATGGGCTTCACGTCGCCCGTCTTGCCGCCCCGCTGCCTGCTCTGTAGAATGTATTCTTCATCCCCTCGGCCCGCCAGCAGCCGGTTAATCCGCTTCTGTACGTCGGCCTGTAGCTTGATGTTGGACAGCTTGCCGGTCTTTTCGGCTATTACGCGCACACGCTCCTGATCCCGCACATCCTTCACGCGCAAGGCGCAGATGTCACCGATTCGCAGGCTGGTATTGAATCCGAGAATGAGCAGCATGTACCACGATACCCCGCCCCGCTGCCGGTTGGCGTCGTGTTCCTCGGCAATTTTCAACCATTGCCGCACGACCTTGTAATCCTTTATCGGGTCCGTTGTGTGCGCCCCGGTCAGTTTCGCCACATGATCCCGCTTCTTCTCGATCTGCTGTCGGTTCTTCTCCTGTTCCATAGCGCGTTGCGCGTAATGGGTATACTGTGTCACATTACATCCCTCCTGAAAACGTCATGGCGCTGTGGCGGCTTCTAAGCGCCCTCTCGCGGCCTCATAATAGCCTCGGTCAAATTTCAAATCCGACATAGCGGAAGCCCGCACGGTGGCAGGCTATCAAGCTGGACGCGCTGCCAACATGGGTGTCAAGGATGATGTCGCCCTCCTGCGCATAACGCGACAAAATCCAGTTGTACAGCGCCACGGGCTTTTGTGTCGGGTGGATTTTCTTCTCCTTGTTCTTCATGTTCCCCTGGAGCATCCCGTCCCACATGAAGCGGAATATGCGGGTGGCGCGGTCAAAGCTGGTCCATGCCAATTCACAGTCCGCAAAGGTCCTGTCCGCCTGGTGCTGCTTGTCCCACACGATCCAGCCTTGCGAATCCTGCCCGATCTCCACGGCAAAGTAATTCCCGCCCCAGATGATTTGATTCTTTGATACGCGGAACAACTCCCGGAAGTATTCAGCGCCGGTCTTTTCCTGCTGCCAAAGGGCAAGATTGTATTCGGGGTGGTCAGCTATACCCCCCCGCACGGTTTGTCATGTACCCGCCCTGCGTGACGCCCCCGTACACGGGATCGACGATTGCCAGGTCAAAGTATTTGTCCGGGAACTCCTGCATCCCGGCCATACAGTCCATGCAGTAGAATCCAAAGTCAAGCATAGTGCCCTCCATAACGCGAAAAGCGCCCGGCAGGGCTTCGGTGCTCTGCCGGGCGTTGTGCTATTCCTCGGTGGGCGGTTTCAGGGAACCGCCCATCTCGATTGCCTCCATGTAGTCCTGTTTCGTGGTGCATCCCACGGTGGGGATGTGGTTGAGTTCACAGAACTGGCGAAGCTGTGCGACGGACCAATGGGAGATTTCCAGGTCCACCACCGCAGTTTGCGCCTCCGCTACGTCCACGGGGGACGTGATCTGTTTCAGTATGGCCGTGAAGTCAATGTCCTTCCACTTCATCATCGACTTCCAGAGATCATAGACAAAAGACGGGCCGCGCCCCACGCCGATGCCGGTCATCACGTACAGGATGTAATGCGCCCATTCGGGCATATCCCAGACGGAGTAATCGCAGGCGTAGGATACGATGTCCATTTTCGTCAGCACGGCAATGAGAATGCCGATGCCGATGGACACCATCTCCGTCACGGTCATGGGCGTGCCGTCAGCCTTCCACAGCGGTTTCAGCGCCCCCACCACGGCCTCGATGAACAGCGCTATCACGATGATACTAAACACCAACAACATCATTCCTTCCTTATGCGCCTCGCCCCTGGCAAGGTTGCCTCCCGCGTAGCGGGCATTGCCAAAAGCGAAAACGTTCGCGCATTTGGTCGGTAAACTTACACGCGCATGACGTATCGCGGTACGATCTTAATGCGCGTGCATTGTCATTGCTTCAAGACATATCCTATCACGCCCGCGATGATTGCCAGCAGCACGTATTTGAATATCTCCCATGAAGCCTTGCGCCAGTTGTCCCCAGGCTCACGCTCGATCACATCAAGCCGTCGATCCATGCTCTGAACAGAGGTTTTGACTTCGCCCATGTTCTCGGTCAGGCTCTTGACGGTATTGGTCAGTCGTTCCAGCAGCAGGAGTATTTCACCCTGCTTCTCCAGCTTCTCGTCATGCTCGCGCAGGCGACGATTGTAGCTTTCATGTTCCTTCTGGTTTGCGGCCAATTCCTCGCGGATCGCGGCATACTGTTCTTCGTTCAACGGTACCACCTCCCGCAAAGCGCCTTACGCAGCATTCGGGAAGAAACAGAAGAACTGCTTCCGCTGCTTGACGAAATCGGTGACATTCTGGTGCGTCCGCTTGCCGCTGGCCGGGTCGTTGCAGTAGATGTACTTGTTGCTGTACTTCCACGCGCAGATGAAGTGACCGCCGCTCGTCCAATAGCCCTTGCCCATGCAGCACACCACATAGCCGCCCGCGTCCAGGCAGGCTTTCAGGGTTTCAATGCTCTTGGTGGCGACCATCTTTTTCCAGCCGTACTTGGCCTGAATGTGCGTGAAGAACTTCCAGGACGTGCCGGAATTATACGTCCTGTCCTTCCATTCCAGCGCCATCAGGGCCAGCGTGTAGGGATTGATGGTATTGTCCACCACGAAATGAACGATGTCCGCCATGCTGGTGGGGCCACAGGCGGATGTCCGCATGGTCTGCTCCCTGTCCCCGTGGTTGGAATACATCTTGTCCGCCCAGCGCTTGTCGTACTGCTTGAAGTCGGTGGGCTGGACGAAAACCCCCTCGCTCACGGCCACGGCATGGGTCGGGACGCCCTCGACGGTGCCGATAATCAGCGCCGTCCAGGTCTTGGGGCCGCAGATGCCGTCACAGGCCAGCCCCTTGCAGGACTGATAGGCGGCGACAGCGTTCTTCGTGCGCCTGCCGTAGATCGCGTCCGCCGTGATGCTGGAATCCACCAGGATTTGCAGGGCCAGGGTGTAGCCGCTGGTCTTGTGCTTGCTGGTAGAGCACGTCGGCGCGGCCCCGGCAATCGCCGCCCAGGTTTTCGGCCCGATCACGCCATCCGGCGTCAGGCCGTGGTTGCCCTGCCACGCGACGATGTGCGCGACGAAATCAGCGTCGAAGGACTGATGCAGCTTGATAAAGCTGTCCACGTCCTCGACCTTGGTTTTCACCGTGACAAAGCCGGTCAGCAGCTTGGCAATGACCACCAGCCTGTCGGAATCCTTATGCCTGATCGTCAGCATCGTCAGCCACCTCCAGTCTCACGGGATTGCCGTTGGCGTCCAGTGTAAAGATCATATCCTCCGGGACATCCCATGCGTTTTCGGCCTCGGTATTAACCATGTCCTCACCTTCCTCCTCATTTTCTTCGTCGGTCTGATTCGCAAACTGGTCAAAGTAGCGCTGGCCGAAGCTGGCCCGCTTGATCTTGACCGCCTCGCCCTGGTTCCTCGGGCGCTCGTACTGCGTCAGCACCGCGTCGCTGGCCTTGCGCACGGACTTCGCCTCACTCAGCGCTTTCAGCACGCCCTTGTACCCCTGGAGTTCCTTCCAGAGAAATTCCAGCTGCATGTCCAGGTCGCCGATGGACGCCTTGCGCTTCCTGGCGAAGTCCAGCAGCTTCTCCTTACGGGCGTGATACGTCCATTGGGCCAGCCCGTAACCGGCAGCATCGTGGATGAAGGAACCGGCCTTATACTTGCCGCTGTCCACGGCCTTTGTATAGGCTTCATCCGTCATCCCCAGCTTGCGCTCATAGGTGTTTTGCAGATTGATGGGGTTCAATCCGCTTTCGGCGTAGAGGTTGCCCATCAGGCCAGCCACGCCGCAGGGATTCCCGATCTTCCCCATCAGGAAATCCCAAATCCGTTTCTCGTTCACAGATAGATCATCTCCCCGCTGTCGCGCCATGCGTCGTAATGGGCGCGTATGTGCCCCTCCAAATCCCCGCCGAATTGGGGGTCGTTGGGGTTGACACCGCGCACCACGCGCACCGCTATGTCGTAGTCCGTGATTCCGTCCTCCGTGGTCATAGGCTCTATGGCCGGGTTCAGGTACACGTCCACGGTGCCCTCACCGCTGGGCACGATGGAATAAAAATGCCGCCCTGTCTCGGGCGGCGCGTTGGCCGTGTTCATTTCATCCCCCCTCATGCTGTCCAGACGATCCATAGCCTTATGCCCTCCCAGGCCCTTCACGGCGATTCCTGCCCCGGATAATAGGGATGATGGAGCAGGATTGTTGTTTAGGTGTTGTTGCACCACGGAAACGCACCCCTCCCACCAGAAGGACAGCCGGTAACTCGTGGTTGACCCGGCATTTTCGATGTATGTTGGGAGCGGGGGCGGCACCCATAGTTCGTGTTCGTATTGCCGCGCTCGTTGTTGGCATTGACATAGCCCAACCCCGTGTTGCTGGTGTTGTTGTAGTTGCCGCCGCGACGGGGGAAGCGCTAACGAACGCTCGGATTCAGAAGCCGTCCAAATCACGGCACGTTCCCGGAGTAACCCTTGCGGGATTACCTTCGCTGGTCGCTGCTCTTGCGGTCTGATACCGAAGCCATCCAGCCGCCGATCAATGCCCCGATCTCCGCAACCTTCGCAGACCATACGCCGAAACTCTGATCTGTGAGCAAGCGCCTTTCGCGTCCGTTCCTGTCGGTGAATATGACCTTGTTGGCCTGCTGTATGAACACATCCAGCACCGCCTTACTGGTGTCCAAGTCGGCCAGGGTGCTTTTGTTCATGTACCTTAACCGCGCCTTTGTCGCAAGCCGCAGCATCGTGTACATCTCCTGCATGATGTCCTCACCCAGCGTGTATTTGTGAAACGCGGGCCAGCGGGCGATTATGGGCCGTGCGTACTGGATCATATCGTCGATCTTTTGACAGCACGGGCCGGGGTTCGCCCGGTCATACTTCAATTCAGGCATGTCATTCACCTTTCAGAAACGGCGGCGCGGCGCTGTCGCACCGCGCCGGGGGCGCACCCTATCGGGTGGCCCCATCAGGGATTCAGCTTTCAGAGGTCAGGGATTCAGGGAAGGGAGCGGGGGCGGCACCCATAGTTCGTGTTCGCATAGCCGCGCTCGTTGTAGGCATAGACACAGCCCAACCCCGTGATGCTGGTGGCGTAGTGGGCGCCGCGACGGGGGAAGCGCTCTCCCGCGACGAAATTCACGTAATAGTAGCCCTCGGTGTTGTCGTTGGCATCGGTGGGGAAAAGGCCGAGTTCCTTCACGATGGACGGCACATAGGGCAGGCGCGTGGCGTGGGCTTTCAAATCCTTGAAGCTGTTGCCCTTGCCAGTCAGCAGGACCATAGCCACCATCCATTCACGGCGGCGCTGGATCGCCTTGCGCATGTCGATCAGGTCCTGCGTCATCTGCTTCTTGGCGCGCTGCTGCGGATTCATGGCACCCAGCACGTTTTCACCGAAGAAGCGGTTGGTGATGTCGTTCTTGCCCAGCAGGCGCTCCGGCGCGATGGTGGGGAAGCCGATCTCCAGGGTTTCGTAGCCGTCGCGCTCCATCAGGACGCCGCCAGTGCCGGGAACCACAAAGGGAGCCATGCGCTGTACGCCCTTCTTGAAATCGTAGATGGCTTTTTCATCCTCCACCGCGCCCATGTCAGCGGCGAAGAGGTCATACAGGAAAGAATACTCGCGCGGCAGGACCTCGATAGCGGCCAACTGTGCGCGGGTGCTGTAGATGTCAAGAGGCATTGTTGTTTCTCCTTTCTGACCGGGTTAGGAGCCGGTCACGGTATTGTCGAAGGTGCTGGTGTTCATAATGGGGTCGAATACGATCCCCTGCGCGCGCAGCACAATCTTGATGGCGTCGGTCAGGGCGACATCGTTCTTCAGGAACACGCGGCCATCCACGAAATGACCAGCGCGATAGGCGGCAGCCGTTTCAGCCACGGCGGTTTCGCCGGAAGCGGGGGCCTCGCCGCTGTCAATGGTTTCGTCGATCACGACAAGATTCTTGGTCGCTACGGCATCAGCGGCAGCAGCAGGGGAGTACAGGCCGTTGCTTTCCTTGAAAAGCACGGTGCCGCGCTTGATGGTTCCCTGGCCGGGGGTCAGGTTGATACCGATCTTGTCCGCGCCCTCGGCTTTGGAGAGCAGATAGGTGGGATTGAGTTCGCCGACCTTGTTGAACAGATTCATGCTCTTATCCTCCTTCCCGAATTAGTACATGGTTTCGTTGCCAGACTGCATCGTGGCAGCGAATCCCTTGACCTCTTCCTGGAGAGACTTGATCTCCTCGGCCTCGGTCTTACCGTCGTTGTCCTCGGTAGCGCCACCGGCCACCTGTTCGGCGGCCTTGGTGTCGGCCTGACGGGCAGCCAGGTAATTGGCCCCCTGCTGCTTCGCGGCCTCGGCGGCGTCGCGCTGGGCCTTGACCACCTGGCGCTGGAAGTCCGCAGCGGAAGTACCGTTGCGCTTGGCTTCCTCGGCCATCTGTTCAAAGCCGTTCATGGTCAGCGCGGTGATGTCCTCGATGCGCTGACGCTCGGCGTCAATCGCGCTCTGCCGAATCTGTTCCAGCAGCGCCGGGTTGTCCGCACGAAGCTGATCCACATTGATGTCCTTGATGTCCATTGTGACTTGTTCCTCCTCGTGATTTGTATTTTCAGACGCTTCCCCGGCAACAGGTTCGGCGTTACTGATAGCTTTAGCGATGACTTCCGCCACCGCTTTTTCCGCCTGTGGCGGAAGGATGAGTTCTTGTCCCTGTTCACCCTCAACAAAGGTGTGCTGCTCAACCGTGCCTCCGTCCTCAAATTCTGCGATCTGTTCAGGCACAGAATTATAAAGCCCGCGCATAGCAGCCATGACCTCGCTGGAAACGCAGGCGACGGCAGGAAGCGCACTATCCCCGGACCGCTGCACTTCATCCGCAAAGCCGTATTCCACAGCCTGATCTGCGGTAAACCAAGTCTCCGCGTCCATCCATGCCTTGACCTGATCCTCGGATTGCCCGCTTCTCTGCACATAGAAATCGCGCGTGACCTGTTCGATATTCCGCAGATATTTGGCGTAATTCTCCAGGTCGGAAGCAAAGCCCTGGCAACCGCCCATCGGGCGGTGAATCATGTATGAACTGCCCTCGGTGATAGCGACATGTGCGCCGGAAAGGGTAGCGATGTTGGTCGCGGAACTGGCGCAGATACCTTCGATGCGGATGTTGATTTCTTCAAATCCCGCATTGGCAAGGGTGGATCGCATGGCAACGCTTTCCGAAACAGTGCCACCCGGCGAATTGATGCGCAGCAGTAGTTTGGTCGCGCCCTGCGCCCGAACCTGCTTCACCGCCTTGTCAAAGTCTGCGGCGCTCTTATCCTCCTTTGACCACTTCCACGCCTCCGGCATGTCCCGGATGATCTGCCCATACAGCATGATTTCTGCGGTATCGCTGTTTTCGGCATTCATCTGGACGGAATAGGCAAGTCGGAAAATATTTCTCGGCATTATTCCTCGTCCTCCTCGTCCTCATAGTCATCGGTGCCCTGGCTATTCGGGGTCCCGTCATGTTCCTGCGTGATGTCCGCAAACTCCCGCATGGCTTGACCAATATGCCGTTCCGGTATTAAAAGAAATAGGTGAAGAGTTTCAGCTGCTGTCGATATGATGCTTGACTCTCAAGGCCGGCTAAAAGGATCCTGGTTATAAAGGAATTACAGCGGTGAGGAGACCCTGTGGATACATCAGGGGGATCGTGCAGCGCAAGCATAAGTGCAGACGCATCCAGGAAGGTAAAAGGTAATGAAGCGTTTCTATGCCATGACCGCCAGCGCGGAGCGGGTGATGAAAGCGGAGACGTTTCCCGATGATTGCCTGGAGCTGGTGTTGGACGTGCGTGTGATGCAGTCCTTTTTATTAGGAGAAGATCAGAGCGGTTTCACTGCGGAACGCTTCTTCTTCCTATCCCGTTCCGATGGAGGAAAAGGAGGCACTGCGGAAGGAATGCGTTTCGATTTGTTGCAAGACCATATTGTGATGTGCCTATAGGGATGGACTGGAAACGGGAGATGCTGAACAACATCCGAATGGTTGGGGAATAATGGGATCTGAAATTGATGAACAAATCTATGCCGGGCTGAATAATGCTCTGCAAAAACGTTCATGAATTGTTCATTGGCAAATTAGCACTCGACTATTGACAGTGCTAACAAAATGAGTATAATATAATACGAACCGAGGGGGAAGGAAAGAAAGAGCCCCAGAGGTTCAGGGTAACAACATACAAAGACCGACGCCGACACGACAGCCTGCTAGAGGACGCTACCCGAAAGGGAGTACACCAACAGCGGGTGCGCGACCAGCGCAAGAGGGTCAAAGGAGGTAAGAGTTATGTTGATGCCGAGTATCTTTGGTGAAAACCTGTTTGATGAGTTCTTTGGTGACTGGGATCGTGAGATGCGGCGGATGGACCGTCAGCTGTACGGCAAGAACGCCGCTCGCGAAATGAAGACCGACGTGCATGAGCAT
>CADBVG010000039.1 GCA_902798105.1 uncultured Eubacteriales bacterium | reverse complement strand
CCTTGCGGGTTGCGGCGCGGGCCTCGGAGGCGGCGCGGGCCTTGCGGGCTGGGGCGCAGGTCGCGGTGGCGGCGCGCGATGAACCGGCGGTCTGGGCGCGGCGCGCAGGGCGCTGTTCACCCGAAAGACCGGCGGGCGCGTACCGGTGACGCGATAGGGATATTCCCCGCTGCGCATCATGTCCCGGGTGACGCGGTTGCCAATGCCCAGCAGCCCCAGCGCGGAAGCCACGCTGGCCAGCAGGGACCCGCTGTTGTCCCACACCGAGGTGTTAGCGGACTCCCACTCCCGCCAGCCGGTACCATCGTAAACGGAGACCTCGATGCCGTACTCAGCCAGCGCCTGGGCCAGGTACCGGGCCTGGGCATCGTTCAACCCACGAGCCACAGTGATCGGGGCGCTGTCCGCGATCAGCAGCGCGTCCTCTTCGGTATAGCCGCAGATGCGCGTCAGCAGCGCCGCCGCGGTGTTGCGGTTACTGGTACCCAGGGAGACGAGCATCACCATGTTTTCATCAGGCTGTAAATTTGCCACGCGCGTGCCGCAGTTCGGGCAGAAGTTGACGCCCGAATCCAGCCGCGTGCCGCAGTTCGAACAGAACATTTATTTCACCCCTCTCAGGTCGGCCCCTCGGTTCGGTCAATAGCCCAGCGGCTGCAGGTTCAGCTTGAACAGCACCGTATTTAGCGCGGTCACATCGTAACGGCCAGTGGTGATGCAGTATTCGACGGCGACATCCGTCCTGCTGCCGTGGCTCAATCCGTAGTCTGCCTTCGCCAGCAGTTCCCTCGCCTCGTCCAAGGACAGCTCCAGCGCCAGGGCAAAGGCCAGCGCCGTCTGTTTCGAAGGCTTGTAGTCCTGGTTATTGCGGATCTTGCCCAGCAGCCGACGATCCACATTGGCACGCCGGACACATTCTCCGTCGGCAATGCCCTTTTCCTCCATCACGCGAGACACCATGGCGGCAAAGGTCTCGCCCCTGCGACCCTGGGCCACGTCCTGGACCTCGCCCTGCATGGCGGTCAGCCGTTCCACGTTGGCCTCGGAGAACACTGTCTCGTTGCGGGCATTGTCCTCCCGGTGGGGACGGCGGAACAGGCTGCCCGGGTCGGGCGTGCCCCGGGGCGCGCCATCACGCAGGTACTGGCTGCGCCGGGCCGTGCGGTCAAAGTCGTGGCGCTCCTGGACATAGACATCGTCGATGTACGCGGCAACCTCGTTCATCAGGTCGCCGGTCAGCTCGATCGCGTCCCGGGTATAGGCGACCAGGTACACCATCATGTCGTTATCCGAAAGAAAACGGGTGACCTCATCCATTGCCACCTGCAAAGCCTGGGCCTTCGGATAGCCGTAGGCGCCCGCGGAGATCAACGGGAAGGCTATTGAATCGCAGCCCTGCTCCTTGGCCAGCGTCAGGGAATTTCGATAGCAGGCCGCCAGCTGTGCCGGCTCGCCCTCGCTGCCGCCCCGCCAGATCGGCCCGACGGTGTGGATGACGAATTGGCTGGGCAGGTTGTAGCCCCGGGTCAGCTTGGCTTCACCGGTGGCGCAGCCGCCCAACGCGCGGCATTCCTCCAGCAGCTGCGGTCCGGCAGCCCGATGGATCGCGCCGTCCACCCCGCCGCCCCCAAGCAGGCTGTTGTTCGCGGCATTGACAATGGCGTCCACCCGCATCCTGGTGATATCATTTTTGACAATCTCAAACGGCATAAGAACCCTCCTGTGTGCAAATCAGAAATTGCTGGCCTTCTGCCTGTATTGTACCACATTCCGGCGCTCTTTGCCAAGTGGCGGAACGACATAATTTGCAACAGAACAGCGCGGGTCGAACAGACCCGCGCCGCGATTGCAATCTATCAGGTTACCTTGATTTTTACGGTGGTGTACACGCCATTGTCGGCCATGACGCCAATGCTGCACGTGCCCTTTTTCAGGGCGTAGACCTTGCCGTTGCTGTCCACATAGGCGACCTTTTCGTTGGAGGACTTCCAGGTCAGCGTGGTGGTGGCGGTGGCGGGCTCCAGCTTGGTGTACAGCTGCAGCGTCTTGCCCTTCTTCAAACTTACGGTGCCGGTCTTGTTCAGGTAGATCTTCGTAACCGCCGAGGAGGTGGTCGTCGTGCCGGAGCCTCCGGAACTGCCGGAGCCGCCCTTGGAAGCGGCGACGACCTTTACCTTCAGGGTAGCCTTCTTGCCGTTCTTGCACTTGACGGTGATGGTGGCCGTACCGGCCTTCTTCGCAGTGACCATGCCGGCCTTGTTGATGCTGGCGACCTTGCTCTTGGAGGAGGACACGCTCTTCAGCTTCCAACCCTTGGCCGTAGCGAAAGTGGGAATCAGCTGGAGCTTTGAGCCCACGGTCAGCGTCACGGTGCCGTTGCTGCCGGTCTTGGTCAGCTCCTTGCCGGCATCCGCGTCCGCGACCTTCACCGAGCAGCTGGCCGTCAGACCGCCGTCCACAGTGGTGACAGTGATAGTAGCCGTACCTGCGGCCTTCGCGCTGAGCACGCCGCCGCTTACGCTGACCACGGCATCATCGCTGGAGGACCAGGTGACGTTCTGGTTGGACGCGTCCACGGGGACGATGGTCGCGTTCAGCGTGAGCGTAACGCCCTTGGCCATGACCACCGCGCCCTGGTCCAGCATCACATTGGTGACCGGGATCGTCTGGGAGGAACTGGCCACGGCGTCTGTCAGGGGCAGCCAGCCGGTAACGCCGCCGCTGGAGGTGCCGTAGACCCAGGTGCAGCCCTCAAAGGTCTTCAGCGTCCTGGCGGAAGCGGCGAAGGTCGCCGGGTATTTCAGGGTTTCCAGCAGCTTGCCGCTCTCAGGGGTCGTAAATACGCCGGTACCCTTGGAGGCCGAGGAGACGACGCGATAGGTTTCGCTGAATTTGGAAACGCCATAGCCGTCAATCGACTCGGCTGAGGTCAGCGCGGGCGCGTTAGGCCACTTGATGTATTTGACATATTCCCAGCGGGACCAGGACGCACAGAAGCCCTCCCAGGTATAGTAGCGGGTGTGCACGCTGCCCTGGTCATCCATGGTCACAAGGCCGTCATCGCGAATCTCGGCGATGATCAGGCTGTGCAGGTTGTGCTTGCCGCAGCTGTCGGTGTTGAAGCCGGAACAAGAGGACGGGCAGGACTGCACACGCAAGGTTGCGCCGGGAACGGCGCTGCTCACCATGTGCTTCAGGTTCTCGGGCGTCAGCTTGCGCTCGTCGTCCGTCAGGTTGCGCACCAGGTTATAGCCCTTGGACGCCGTGCCCTCGAAGGTGGAATCGAAGTTGCAGCCCCACACCTTCTTGTAGATCGCCTGGGCCCACTTCCAGCAATTGCCGGAGCCCTTGGTGCCCTCGTCGCTGGCGCGAACGGTGACGCCGTTCAGCGTAAAGGCGGTATCGTTGCTCATGTCGGTGTAGTTCTTGGCGTTGTCCACAAGCTCGCCGTCGGCTTCTTCAACCGTAGCGTCGGGGCTCGCAGGGATCTCCTCCTGCTCCAATTCAGGCAGTTCGAGCGCCAGCACGTCCTGCGACAGGCCGAGATCCAGTTCCGGATCGAGCGCTTCAATGTCGGAATCCGTCTCCACGGTATCCCCGTCCTCGAGATCGATCTCAATATCCTCGGACAGCGCCACCGGCGTCATGCCGATCAGCAGGCAAATTGTCAACAACAGCGCGAGCCATTTGGTAAAACGCATGGTTATTTCCTCCTGATTACAACTTATTGCTTTAAGTATTTCTATAATATTGTACAACTATGTCATAAATTTGTCAAGAGTAATATTTTTAGGCGTTATTTTGTCTATTTTATTTCTTTTTATGATGGAATTATATGAAAACCCCGTGACTTCCGGCCGTACCGGATGACGCGGGGTTTTCATGGATTATTAAGGAAATACCGCACTATACGGCGGCACGCCTGGCGGTCCATCCCGTGCGCAATTCCTTGACTTACCGCCAGTAAGCCTGCGAAATTTGCAGGCCACAGCTGACTAAAATTCACCTCGCCATACTACCACCCAATTATGCGGCATTTCCTTAAAACTTCTGTCCACTCACCAGCGGGTTCCACCTTTGGCCCCGGTAGTGCAGGACGAACAACACGCATAGCAGTATGTTGTGGGCGATCATCGCGCCCCAGGCAGCGGTCAGGCCGAGGCCGAAGCCCTTCAACAGGATCGCCGTGCCCAGCACCCGCACGCCCCACATGCCCACGATGTTGCAGCAGAAGGCGTACATTGTGTCCCCCACGCCCATGAAGATGCCCTCCAGCACCACTGCGATGCCGAACAGCGGCTCGATGACAGCCACCATCCGCAGTACCTTCGTGCCCAGGGCGATGACCTCGGCATCAGGCGTGAACAGCGCCATCATCCTCGGCGCCAGTATGAACAACGCCGCGCCGGAAATGGCCATCAGCGTCGGTTCCAGGATCAGCAGCGTGCGGGTGATGGAACGCATATAGGCCTTATCCTTCATGCCGCTGGCATTCCCCACCAGCGTGGCCGCAGCGGTCTGTATGCCGTAGGCGGGGATGTAAAAGGCCGACTCTGCGGTGTTGGCGATGGCGTGGGCCGCGGTGGACACCGTACCCAGGGAATTGATCAGCGACGCGAAGGCCACATAGCCGAAGGACGTGCCAAAGCGCTGGAGCGCCGCCGGCATGGCCACCTTCAGGCAGGGCTTCATGATGGTCCAGTCGGGCCTGAGGCGCTGTCCCTTCGGGGAAATGCGCGGGTGACGCCACAGCGCGGCGGTCATGGTCGCGCCACCCACGGCGAAGCCCACCGCCGTTCCGATGGCAGCCCCGGTGACGCCCATTCCCGCCCCAGGCACCCGCAGGGTCATGCCCAACAAGTGAATGTCCCGGGTTTCATAGATCAGCAGGAAGTTCAGCACCACGTTTACAAGGTTCACCAGTATGTTGACCTTCATCGGCGTTCGGGTATCGCCGGAGGCGCGCAGCACCGTTCCGAAGATCACCGTAGCCGACCGCAGCAGCATCGGTGTATATATAATGAAGAAATACCGCGCCGCGGCCGGGCGGATCTCCACATCGGCATTCATCCAGCCGGGGATGAAACGCGCCAGCGACAGCGCCAACACCGTAAAAAACAGCCCCGCGGCGATAGCCGCCACCACCGACTGGGCCACGGCCTTTTGGGCGTTTTCATAGCGCTCGGCCCCATATTCCCGGGCGATGAAGGCCAAAAAGCCCACACCCAGCGCGGACAGCGTGCTGCCCACCATCCAGTTGATGGTGGTGGTGGCCCCCACCGCCGCCGTTGCCGCTGCGCCCAAGCGGCCCACCATGGCCGAATCCACGTACTGGGCGGCCACCTGGAGCATCTGCTCCAGCATTGTGGGCCAGGCCAGCCCCAGCACGATCCACAGCGTATTCCGCTTTTGCCTTTGTGATGTCTGCAAGTGTGACACAACCTTCCGAATCACCTGTCATTATACCGCATTTCCTGTTTCCTTCGCCAGCCCGGACCTGTTGAAATCCCGTAAACGGCTTCCTTGCATTTCATGCTTGACAATGGGCAATAATTGTCTTAATATGGACACAGCGGCGTTTACCGCACCAAACCATATCATCTATAAGGAGAGTGCATTCCCATGGCCAATCGCATCGTTCTGAACACCATTTCCTATCACGGCAGCGGCGCCATCGAAAACATCGTGCCCGAGCTGACCGCCCGCGGCTACAAGAAGGCTTTCGTCTGCTCCGACCCGGACCTGATCAAGTTCAACGTGACCAAAAAGGTGACCGACCTGCTGGACAAGGCCGGCTTTGCCTATGAGATCTACAGCGAGATCAAGCCCAACCCCACCATCGAAAACGTGCAGAGCGGCGTAGCGGCCTTCAAGAAGAGCGGCGCGGACTGCATCATCGCCATCGGCGGAGGCTCCTCCATGGACACCGCGAAGGCCATCGGCGTCATCATCAACAACCCCGAGTTCGAGGACGTGCGCTCTTTGGAGGGCGTGGCCCCCACCAAGAAGCACGCCGTATTCACCATCGCTGTGCCCACCACCGCCGGCACCGCCGCGGAGGTCACCATCAACTACGTCATTACCGACGTGGAGAAGAAGCGCAAGTTCGTCTGCGTGGACACCAACGACATCCCTGAGATCGCCGTGGTAGACCCCGACATGATGAGCAGCATGCCCAAGGGCCTGACCGCCGCCACCGGCATGGACGCCCTGACCCACGCCATCGAGGGCTACATCACCAAGGGCTATTGCGCCATCTCCGACATGTTCCACCTGGAGGCCATCCGCCTGATCGCCGCCAACCTGCGCGGCGCGGTGCAGAACACCCCCGAGGGGCGCGAGGGCATGGCCCTGGGCCAGTATATCGCGGGCATGGGCTTCTCCAACGTCGGCCTGGGCATCGTCCATTCCATGGCCCACGGCCTGTCCGCCCTGTATGACACCCCCCACGGCGTGGCCTGCGCCATCATTCTGCCCTTCGGCCTGGAGTACAACGCTCCCGTAGCCGGCAAGCGCTATCGCGCCATCGGCAAGGCCATGTGCGTGCCGGGCATCGACATGATGGATGACGACGAGGCTGCCAAGGCCACCATCGCCGCCGTGAAGCAGCTTTCCAAGGACGTGGGCATCCCCGCCGACCTGAAGGGCATCCTGAAGGAGGAAGACGTGCAGTTCCTGTCCGAATCCGCCTTCGCGGACGCCTGCTGCCCCGGCAACCCCCGCGACACCAGCGTCGAGGAGATCGCCGCACTGTATCGCAGCATGATGTAATCGGCATATTTTCCATCGCCCCGCATATCCCGGTGCGGGGCGATTCCATTTTTGGAAATTAAAACCTTTTCGGAAAAGTATTGAGCACAAATCCGGCAGTTTTAGCAAGAATTGATTACATTATTCCTTCTTCTGTTCTTTACAAATACGTCAATATGTGCTATAATGCAGTTGATTCGGACGATTGTCATTGTTGCCGGGAAGCCCCGAGCCAAGCGGCGCCAGTGGCAATGGATCGGAACATTTAAAAAGGAGGAAATCCCTATGAAGAAACTGTTAGCCGTCCTGCTGACCGCCCTGATGCTGCTCAGCCTGGTCTCTGCCTTTGCTGAGGAGCAGATCACCCTGCAGCTGTGGTCCATCGCTACCGAGAGCGACTCCAGCCATCAGGCCTACGTCGACGCCATCGCCGCCTTCGAGGCCGACCATCCCAACATCAAGATCGAGCACAACGCCACCGAGAACGAGGCCTACAAGACCAAGATCAAGGCCGCGATGAGCTCCGGCGAAGACCTGCCCGACCTGTTCTTCACCTGGGGCATGGGCTTCCTGGGCGAGTTCGTGAACGCCGGCCGCGTTGTCTGCCTGGACGAGTACTATCCCACCTACGCTGACGAGCTGCCCCAGGCCATGACCACCAACGTGACCTATGACGGCAAGATGTACGGTGTGCCCTACACCATGTCCCTGGTCACCCTGTACGCCAACATGGACATCCTGGCCGAGGTTGGCTACGACCACATCCCCGCCACCTACGACGAGATGATGGAGTGCTGCGACAAGCTGGTCGCCGCCGGCCAGATTCCCTTCGGCGTGTCCGGCAAGGAGCTGTGGTGCCTGTCCGAGTACGTCGAGCCCCTGGTCATCAAGTCCGTGGGCGGCGAAAACCTGAAGGCCATGTACAATGGCGAGAAGTCCTGGAATGACGAGGGCGTCATCGCCGCCATCGCCGCCTTCCAGGATATGAAGGCGAAGGGCTACTTCGATCCCAGCGCCGACGCCCTGGGCAACGACGAAGTGAAGAACAACTTCATCGCCGGCAAGTACGCCTTCTATCAGAACGGCTCCTGGAACAACGCCGACATCGGCTCCAAGGCCCAGTTCGCCGTGCAGGCCGGCACCTTCCCGGTGCTGAACCCCGACGTCACCCTGTATCAGATGATCGGCGGCCCCAACAACACCCTGGCCGTGACCGAGACCTCTGAGCACAAGGAAGAAGCCATCGAGGCTGCCTACTACCTGGCCAAGTTCTTCTCCGACGCTGACTACAAGTCCGGCGCGAACCTGCCCTGCTGGGCGGCCGACCCCAACGCCGAGGTTTCCGACCTGGTGAAGTCCGCTGCCGACATGGCCGCGAAGGCTGAGAGCATGGTGCTGTTCGGCGACAACTTCCTGAGCGCCGACGCCGCCAACACCTATCTGGACTACATCGGACTGGCCTGGGCTGGCGACATCACCCCCGAGGAGTACGCCGCCGGTCTGGACTCCGACCTGCACTGATCGCAAGGTTACGGTCTACCGACTGTAAAGTCCTGAATTGATGGGAAGACGGTCCCTCCGGGGATTCCCGCGAGGGGCCGTCTTCCTCTTCACATTCCAAGTATGGTGCTGTTCAGCCCTGACAAACTGTGTAGCGGCGCCGTCCACGGCGCAATGGTGGCGGCGTAGACGCCGCCGCTACATCGCGCTATTCAAGCGGCTGAGCAAAACCCAAAGACAAAGGAGCGCAGACCATGAGAAGACCGTTTAGCTACAAGCTGAATATTTTCCTGTTTCTGTTGCCCGCGCTGATCCTGTTCATCGGGGTGCTGATTGCGCCGATCATCATGTCCGGCTACTACAGCCTGACGGAGTGGAACGGCCTGACGACCCCGCAGTTCATCGGCCTGGCCAATTACAAGGAACTGTTCACCAGCAAGTCCATCAACATCATGCGCGCCCTGAAAAACGCCATGTTGCTGGCCCTGCTGTCCACCTGCATCCAGCTACCCTTCGCGCTGTGGCTGGCATTAAAGCTGAGCAAGAAGCCCCGCGGCGAGCGCGTGTTCCTGTCCGTGTACTTCATGCCGGTGCTGATCTCCACCGTGGTTATCGGCCAGCTGTGGATCAAGATCTACAACCCGGATTACGGCGTGCTAAACCTGCTGCTGCGCAGCCTGGGCCTTGAAAGCTGGACCCACGTCTGGCTGGGCGACAAGAATACGGCACTGTGGGCCGCCTTTGTGCCAATCCTGTGGCAGTATGTGGGCTATCACATGCTGCTGATGTATGCCGGCATCAAGGGCGTGCCGCCGGAGCTGAACGAGGCCGCCTTGATCGACGGCTGCACCGAGGGCCAGGTGAACTGGTACATCATCATCCCCTACATCCGGCCGATCCTGCGCGTTAGCGTGATCTTTGCGGTCACCGGCTCGCTGAAATCCTTCGACCTGATCTACGTGCTGACCAACGGCGGCCCGAACCACGCCACAGAGGTGCCCAGCACCCTGATGATCAACCTGCTGTTCCTGCGCAACCGCTACGGCATGGGCAGCACCATCGCCGTGATGCTGATCATACTGTGCTTCGTGTTCGCCATCATCATCAACGCTATTTTCAAGGAGGATAAGGGAAGATGAATACTGCCACAAAATCGAATTATCCTCTAACCTATGACAACGGCAAGCCGAGAAAAACCGTGGGCCAGATCGTCTCCTACATCGTGCTGGTCCTTTGGGCCATCATCAGTGTCTTCCCGGTCTACTGGATGCTGACCTTTTCGCTGAAGACCAACGAGGAAATCTTCGGTGAAAACGTCATTGGCCTGCCCAAATACTGGGTGTGGGAAAACTACACCCGTGCCATGAACACCGGCAATATGCCCCTGTACTTCCTGAACAGCGTCATCGTGGCGGTGTCCACCATTATTATCACGCTGCTGGCGTCCGTCATGGCCACTTACGCCATCACCCGTTTGGACTGGAAGGGCCGCAAGAGCATGAACAAATTCTTCATGCTGGGCCTGACCATCCCGATCCACGCCTCCATCGTGCCGCTGTACACCACGCTGGCAAAGATCAAGATGCTGAACAGCTACTTCGCGCTGATCCTTCCCTACTCTGCCTTCTCGCTGGCCATGGGCATACTGATCTCCATCGGCTTCATGGGCGACATTCCCTATGACCTGGACGAGGCGTGCTTCCTTGACGGCTGCGGCGTGTGGGGCACGTTCATGCGCGTGATCGCGCCGCTGATGATGCCGGCCGTGGCGACGGTAGGCATTTACACGTTCCTGCAATGCTGGAACGAGCTGATGTTCGCCAACGTGTTTATCAGCAAGGACAGCCTCAAGACCCTGCCTGTGGGCGTGCAGGCCCTCTCCGGCCAGTACACCACCGACTGGGGCCCCATCGGCGCGGCGCTGTCCATCGCCACCATCCCGACCCTGCTGGTGTATGTGTTCCTGTCCAAGCAGATCCAGGACAGTTTCATCGCCGGCGCGGTAAAGGGGTAAATCGCTTAGTGGCACAAAAAAGCTGCCTGTCATGGGCAGCTTTTTTGTGCGCTGGATCAGTTCTGTTGGGACAAGCAAATTCTGATTTGTCGAGGTGTTGCGGCAGCCAAAAGCCTTCCCCTATGGGCCGTCTTTGACGAAACAATGCAAGCATTTTTCGTCAAATCCACCTTCCCCACCGGGGGAAGGCTACTTTTGGGGCCTTCGTCAACAGCTCGATAAATCAATATTTATCAACTCAACGCCCTTACCTCAATACAGTTTACCGAATCTCCACCGTCGTCAGCGTCCCGGCGGGAAGCTCGATATCCTGCACGATCTTCCCTTCCATGCGCAGGTTGATGGAGACGTCATCCCCCGCCCGGTTCAACAGCACCACGGCGATGGAGCCGTCCATATTGCGGCAGGCCGCGGCCTCCACGTCCCGGCCATACACCGACTTGCCGATGCGCACGGCACCGGGGCGAAACGCGCGGGCGATGGCCCTCAGGTACGCATGGCTGACGGTCTCCGTCAGCGTGCCGTCGTCCTCCACCACCAGCGATGCCGCGAAGCCGCCGGGCACCCGCCGGGGGCCGCCTCTGCGATCCACGATCATGTTCCAGTCGATCCAGCGGTGCATCCCGCAGTTCAGGTCGCCGATGATGTCGTGGGCGTAGGCGACGGCGTCGTCGTAATCACACTGCTGCGGGGTCTTATTGCCGTCGGCCTTGTTCAGCACGCCGTCCTCGGTGGCGCTCATGGAGATCGGCAGGCCCGGCATGTGCAGCGGACAGCTCTCCGAGTGCATCAGGATCCGGTCGGGATAGCGCCGTTGCAACAGCCCGACGGCCTCAAAGTGGTCGCCGGAGTACCAGTGCCAGGCAAATCCATCCACCTTCGCCGCAGCCTCGGGATCGGCCATGAAGGCGTCAATGTGCTCCACGGCCCGCTCCTTGTTGTGGTCCCAGATAAACACCTCGATCTTCCCCGCGAGGCCGGCCTTTTCCAGCTCCGGATACAGGTAATCCTTCAGGAACGCACGCTCCTGCTCGCCGGACCAGAGGCAGCTGTCCCAGGCCGTGGCAGCGGAGGCCTCGTTCTGGATGGACAACATGCCCACCGGTATGCCCTCGGCAAGGTACGCCTGTATGAACTTCACCAGGTACCGGGCCCAGGGGCCATAGTACTCCGGCTTCAGCCTGCCCCCAAAGCTGCGGCCAGGCCTGGTGGTGTCGATCTCAAACTGCCCGCCGCCGTAAACCGCCGCATCGTTCTGGGTGAATTCCGGGGGCGTCTTCCACTGCCAGGGCGGCGACCACGGGGACAGCAGCACGCGGAGGTTTCCCCCGGCCATGGCGATGGCCTCCTTGACCACGGGCAGCGTCCACTGGCGATCCCGGTCGATGTTGAACGTCTTCAGCTCCGGGTCGGCGATGGGGTCGGCCACGGACTGGTACTCCGACAGGGCGTAGTCGCAGGAATCGATGTGCATCCGGATGAACCGGGCGTCCATCCCCTCCAGGCCAAACCAGCGGGACAGCGCCCTGTGCCGGTCCTCCGGCGTCATCTGGGCCAACAGCCAGCAGGCCGACTCCGTCATGGCGCAGCCCCAACCCTCCACTGTCTGGAAGGTATGGCCCGGATACAGGCCCACCACGTTGGCCTCCACCGCCTTGGGCAGCGTTGCTTCATCGGTCCAGGAAAGCTTTTTCTCATCATGCCGTATATCGCCTGTGGCCAGGTCGAAGGTAACGGTATGCTTTATGATCGACATTTGATTCTCCCCCATTTTACAGCGGTATTTCCACGATCTCGGCCATCTTGGTCAGGCATTGCTCGATTTGCTGGGTGATTTCCGCGGCCAGCCGCGCGGTGATCTCACCGTTCTTTTCGTTCTCGAGGTTGCTGTAGAAGCTGGACTTGACTTCCTCGGTCATGCGCTCGATCCGGGCCTCGAAATGGCTGCGGGGCACCAGTTTGCGCATCGGCGCAGGAATGTCCATATTCATGAACACCTTTTGCATACGCTCCTTGCCCAGGAACAGTATCAGCAGCGACAGGATCGCCCCGGCCAGTATGCCGGAAATACCGCTGGAGATGATCGCCAGCCCGCTGCCGCCGCAGATCAGCCCCACGATGATGGAGATGATGGCGTTGATCAGCCAGGTGATGCCCTCCACGGCAAACACGTCCCGGGCGTCGATGCGCAAGTCGATATCGGACAGTGAAAAATAGGAGTTCAGGCTCATCGCCCGGTAGGGCACGTTGTGGCGCACGCAGATGGGCATGGTCTTTTCTTCCACATCGTAGGCCACGGACTTCAGCCATTCTGCGATGGGCTTCACCATCAGCTGCTGGGCTTCATCGGTGTGCAGCCAGGTCTCGATCTCCTTCTGGACGATCTCGTTGATATCCGACAGCTTCTCGATCTCGTCGTTGCGCCAGCGGTCGAACACCGGCAGCGCCACCCGGCGCAATATCGGCTCCACCAGCGCGTCCACGATGCGGTGGTACAGGTCGTCGATGTGCCTGTCCACGATTTGCTCCACGGCGCTGGAATCCACCAGCTCCTGCACCTCCTGGCGGAACTGGCGCAGCTCCTCGTCGATGCGCCCGCTCCACGCCAGCCCCCGGGACACCGAGAACTCCGGCTCCGCCCCGGTGATGACCACGGCATCCGGGAATATATCGGCGCACCATTGGCGGATGGCCGGCAGCTTCGATACGCCGCCCGTCAGGAACATCAGCTCGGGCTTGTGCTCGCCCAGTTTCTCCCGCAGCTGCTTCAGGCTCTGTGTGAACGCCTCCCGGAAGGATTTGCCGTTCAGCTGCTTCGCCCCGCGGTTCAGCACCCGGTCAGCGATGTCGGTGTTCAGCCGCAGCGTCAGGCGCAGGTTGCCATCGACGCGAATGTTCACCGTCTTGCGGCAATCGTTCTGCTGCCAGTATTCCTCGTCGGAAAAATACTGCTCCTTCAACCTGCGGGCGGCGAACTCGCAATAGCTTCTCCAGGGCTCGCTGGCCTCCAGGGCCCTGCGCACCGCTTCCGGATTCTCGCTGCGGCGCACCGACTCCTCCAGCACCAGCTCGTCCATGATGCCGCCCCCCAGGCGCACCTCGCCCGCGGTCTGCAACTCCACCTCGTGCCCGCCCATGATGAAGGCGAAATCGGTGGTCGATGAACCGATGTCCACCACCAGCACCGGCCGGGACATGATATCATACCCCACCTGGAAGTGCTTGGACTGGCAGGCGCTGATCAGCGCAGCCCTGGATTCCGACACGATGCGGGCGGGCGGATAGCCCACCTCCTCGAAAATGCGGCGGTAGCGCTCCCGGGCCACCCGGTCCCAACCCGCGGGACAGCCGATGTAAAAGCAGCAGTCCTCGCCCTGAACCAGGTTGCCGTCGCCGTACAGCTCCGCCAACACCCCTGAGGCGAACCGGCGCACGTCCTTCTCGCTCTGGGGGTCGGTCAGGAAGGCACTCTTGAAGCGCAGGCTGCGGTGTACGGCGTTGGTATCATAGCAGGCGCTCTCGCCGATCAACAGCTCCCCGCTGGACAGTTGCGCGTAAGCGGTGACAAAGCTCTTCGCCTCCCGCACGGGCAGCACCTCCGGCATGCCCGCGTCCTTTTTACCCAGGCGGGAAACGGCGCTCTCGGCGTCGCCCAGATCAAAGCCATAGTATCTGTTCATTGCGTTATCCTCACAGACTTCAGTCCGTTATTCAAGACTTTGGTCTATTTTGATGCCAAGCCCTTTTTGATCAGCTTGCCTTCGCTGGCCAGCGCCGGGCGCATGGTACCTGCACCGCTGGCCGGCAGGAATTCGAACCAGTTCTCCCGTCCGGGCGCGTAATCCACCACGTCCACACCGGCGTTGTGCAGGTAAAAGCGTATCGCCGAGGCCGATTCCCGCGCGGCGTCATCCCCGGCGGCATAGGCGCTCTCCAGCAGCTCGGCAAACAGGTCGAGGGCCTTAGGATCGGTTTTTCCACCGACTCCGGTCTGTACCGTCTGCTGCCGGGCCAAAGCGTCGGCTTCTCGGATGCGTTCCAGCTGGCCGTCGGCCTGGAGCATGGCCCCCCGCAGGCAGTGCCACGCCTTTTCACCATCAGCGATGAACTCGGTGCGCACATCCTCGGTTTGTTCCGCGGCCTGCTTGCGTTTTCCGGGCCGCGCTGACTGAACGCCCGCCCAGTACAGCGCCCCGCAGCCCAGCGCCGCGGGCAGCATCGCCTTGATGAAGGCCAGCGCCCCGCTGAAGCGGCCGCTGATCAGCACCCCCAGCACCGCCGCGATCACCAGCACCAGCCCCAATACCAACAGCGCCAGGGCCATCGGGCCGAGGTTCAGGCCCGCCTTACCGGCCTTTGCCTGACGGTTCCAGGTACGGGCCTCCGCCACACTGTCCATCACCGGCATCGTGTTCTTCATGGCCTGGAGAATATGTTGGGCGCTATCCCGCAGCACAGTATCGCCACAGGCTTCGGAATAGCGGTACATCACCCGGTCGATCGCCTTCTCCAGCGAAATCTGGGCGGCGGTCAGGGACGGGTCACGGGCCAGGTTGGCCATCACCATCTCCTTATCCTCGTCCAGCAGCGCCACGAGGCTGAGCTTGTCCATGTTCATTCCTCACAATCCTCAACTGTCATAGTATCCTCATAATCGGGGTTGTCGATGCTGCGCACGTGCTTGACTGCCTTCCAAGTTGGCGGCGGCGTCACGCAGGCGTAGATGTTGATGGGCATCCATGTCATCAGGAAGATGGGAAAGCCGAATATCCCGGGCAGCGCCCGGCGGTTCAACCGGCCCTGGAGCTTGTACATCAGCGCTCCGCCGGCGCAGACGATCAGGTAGTAAACCACGCCCAGCAGCACCAACGCCAGTATCCGCCAGGGATGGGAGATGAAGAAGGGCAGCATCCCCAGCGCGGTGCCGATGGCGGGAATAAGGCCGATGATGCCCATCAGGTTGCCCAGGAACAGCACTGATATGTCAAACCCGGCCAGGGTGCCCTTGCCCATCAGCCGGGGCACGTAGCGCCGCATGCACTGCAGCGACCCGGCGGTCCAGCGCCGCCGCTGGACGCAGGAGGTCCAAAAGCTGGTGGTCTGCTCGTCGAATATGCGGGCATCGGGCATCCAGCCCACCTTATAGCCGTGAAGCGCGCACAGCGCCGTAAACTCCAAATCCTCGGTCAGGGAGTGGGTATCCCAACCGATGTCGCGAATGGCCGTATCAGACACCATGAAGCCGGTGCCATTCAGGTGGCAGTTGATGCCCAGCCGGTTGCGGCTCTCGTTGTAGAACAGGCTCATGAACCAGAAGAAGGCGGACATGCTGCCGGAGACCCAGTTGTCGTAGGGATTTTTGCTGTCCCGGAAGCCCTGAGCCACGTGGCAGCCGTCCAGCAGCGCGTCGTTCACCGCCTGGAAAAAGCCCTGGGCCACCAGGTTGTCGGCGTCAAAGACGCAGTAGGCGTCGTACCTGCCGGTCGCCGTCAGCTGGACAAAGGCCTGGCGCAGCACGTCGCCCTTGGTGCGGATCGTGCCCGTGACGCCCAGTATCTCCGCGCCCGCAGCCCGGGCCGCGCCCTCAGTGTCGTCGTCGCAGTTGTTGGGAACGACGTAGATGTCGAACAGCTGGCGGGGATAGTCCTGCTTCATCAGCGATTCCACCAGTTTTCCGATCACCAGCGCCTCGTTGCGGGCGGGGATGATGGCGGCAATGCGCTTCTGCGGGACTTGCTTCGCCCGCTCCCGGCGCTTGCAGAACAGCACGCCCGCCAGGCTGGTAATGGCATAGTAAATCGTTATCAGCGTACATATCACGCCGCAGATGCTGACGACAATCTGCATGTATCTGAACTCCTTAACGGTTTTATCTGATAGCCCTCATTAGTATAGCCGATTATTACCAGTCGCGTCAAGGGCACGAATAAAAACTAACAGGGCGACAACGATAGATTGCGGAAATGCGGCAAAGCCCTTCGCCATGCCCATCAGGGGGATTAGGGCGTGTTTCAAAAATGCCTGAAGCGCATTCTCGGTGTCTTTGCCTGCATTTCTGCGTTGGTTTCCCTTGATTTACCGCCAATAATTACTCCATTCTTTACTTGAGATTCGTATTTATATAAGCCAGTCCGCCACATCTTCAGATGCAGGAGGTTGTCTCACAATGTATATAGCTGTATAAAATGGTCGCAGGGGCGCCGATGCGGCGCCCCCCTATAACTGTATATACTTTGTATGTGTAAACGCTTTGGGACAACCCCTTGCATTGCCGTATATCATGCTCAACCGACGGGGATGAACGCAAAACCCTTGGCCAGCGCGTAGGTCTCCGCGGCGCTGCCCAGCGGCGCAAGGATGGTCAGGTTTTCACAGCCATCAAAGGCGTCGGAGGCGATGTCGACCACGCTCCCGGGGAGGAATACCTCCCGCAACAGTCCATTCCCGGCAAAAGCCCGGCTGCCGATATACGTCGCCCCGTCGGGCACCCACACGCTCCTGGCAGCGATGTTCCTGAAGGCTTCGCTTGCAATCCCACGCAGCCTGGGCAGCCTGAGATCAGCAGAGCCCGGCGCCTTTCGACAAACCTCCACCGGCAGCGTGTGCGTCGAAACCAGCGCGCCGGTTTTGAAATCTGTCATGTGCGCGACCACGCTGCCGCGTACCACGTCATGGCCGATCACCTTTACGTCGATGGCGAAGCCGCCGTCCACCGGGTACATATCGCTGGCGTTGACCATCTCGATGCCTGAGCTGATCTGCGCAATCCGGAAGTCGAACCGCTGCGGCAGCAGGCCGGTGAGCATGTAGGTTACCCGTCGCTCTGGCACGCCCTCCAGGTTCAACATCACGCGCTCAGGCGCGGTGGTAATGTGAATCGAGCCGGTGATTGATACGTCGATTTCCGTCGTGGCGCGGATTACCTTGTCGCAGAGCACGCCAACGATGATCTTGCTGTCGCCCGGATAGACGCCTGTAAGGGTCAGGTCGTGGCTGTAGCCGTCCCAATCCCCCGGCCAGTCCAACCTGGCGATGTCGTTGGTGGTTCGCAGCGGAATCAGCGAAAACTCGCCCGGTAAAAAACCTCCCACCGTCAGCCTGATGGTCTGGCTGGGCTGGCGGTCCGTATTGATGCTCAGGGCGTTCCTGTTTGCGGTGAGATAGGTGTGCGCCGTGGTTATGGTGTAGGGCAGCTCGCAGGTGGCGTAGATATGATTCTGGCTGTCCACCATGTTGAACATGAGCTTGCCGTCGCTGTTTCCCGTGGCGGTGATGTCCGCCAGGCAACAGGTGGGCGTCTCCCAGCCCATGAATTCCACGTGGCAGGTGCCGGTGCTGCCCTCCAAATTGAGGAAATACCTCTCGGGCAGGTTGCCGGAGCAGTACAGTTTGACCCGCACCGGGGTTTCCGAGGGCAGGGTCAGCGCGATCTTGCTGTGGCTCGCTTGCAGGACCGCGCCTGCCTTTCGGGTCAGGTCGCCATAGCGGGTGAAGCCATTGATGCCGTTGTAGCTGACATGGCACAGACCGCCCTGGGCCATGCCCACCGACACGACCGCCCCGTCGGGAATGTAGCCGGCCACCTCGCCATCCAGCCTGTGGGCCTTGTAGATGGGCAACTGTCGATTGGCGGTGTAAGTACCGGACAGGTTCGCCGAACAGTGGCAGTAGCTGTCGTCCACCAGGGCGTCGGTGGGGCATACCCGGATATAGGTGAAGGTCTCCGCCAGCCTGGACTTCGTGGTGCTCTGGTCCCAGCGAATGACGCAGGTACCGCCGGAATTACAGTCGGCGTAGGTGACCTCCTCCCCGTCCACGTCGATGACGAATATGGAGTGCCTGTCGTTCAGGAAGCGGACGATGTCCCCCGCCTTCAGGCTGTTCAGCGCCCCGGAATACGTCCGCTTCTCCCAGGTTTCGGGGTCTGTGCCCGTGGCATCGAAGCCCAGCTTGTCGGCAAAGCCGTAGCACTGGAAGCCGATGGGGGCCTGGCCCGGCCAGTAGGCGTTGCAGGTCCTCATCTCGGTGGAATAGGTTTCCGAGTGGTTTTCGGGGCACGGGACGTCCGTCCAGCCGTCGGCATAATTAAGCGCTTTGTCCTGCCCAGGATTGTGGGCGTGATTCCAGTACTTGCCCGATGGGAACTTGGCGCGCAGCTGATTGAGCGACATCCGCGTGGTCGCGCCTCGCAACCGCCTTGGACTGTCCTGGTTGAGGCGATGGCGCTCGGCGGCCTCGTTCTGATCGGCCACCATGGCGTCGGATTGCAGCGTCGCGCTGTCCGACAACCAGTCTGCTTCCCCGGCGTCATCCTCAGCCAGGTCTCCGGTAGCCTCAGCGCCGCCCGGATTCTCCATCAATTCAGAAGTGCCGTCGAAGGGCATCGCCTCCGCAGCTTCACCAACCTCCGGGGCGGGATGCGTCACAGCGGTCCACGCGGATGAAGGCGCCTCCGACGGCGCGCTGGACGCGCATAAATCCGGTTCAGCCCACGCCCCCGCGCCCATCAGGATGACCAGCATGAGCAAAATGGCAGTATACCGCTTCATATTCATTTCCCCCTTCAATTCTTCCCGATCCACTGTGTAACCGTCAGCCACGTTCGCCAAATTGGATTATGTTTGAGCGCACATCAATTTGAGCCACAGGACTTATGCCCGTTTCGCCGCTGCCGTGCAGGTCATCTTTGTCGGTATGCCGTAACCCATGCCATCCAAAGTCATGGCTAATAGCGCGTCAAATGCCTGTCTGCGTGATATAGCCGAGCCGTTACATCGCCTATATTATACTGAAAAACCATCATATAGTCTACACTAAACCGGCGGCTCGTCCCCCGTTGTTTTTTCTTCTGTAACCCGACTTTGTTCCCTTGCAAAAAACACGCCGCCGCTGATCCCGGGCATTTCCCAGGCTTAACAATTGCCCGTCAAAATCCTTATTGACAAGGCCGTATCGCTTGAATTATAATAACGTTAATCAGGAAGTGGGGTAACGAAGCCCACACTGATGAATTTCGTGGGGTTTAATCGCCCTATATACCGACTAATGCCATGGATATTCAAACCTTACAAGGATATATATTTACGCGGCGGCAGAGTTCTATCTGATATTCTGAAGAGTGAGGACAATATGTCTGTGCCAGTTTATCTTTCGGTTCGGCGTGCAACAGTATAACAGTACATTAATTAATGAGGAGTGAGCTTATGGCAAAAACACAAAAATCGACAGTCAGTATACTTCTTGCCGTACTGGCCCTGGGGCTGTGTCTTGCGCTCCATTCGACGCCCGCCCATGCGGCTGGGTATACCAGGAATGCGACGCTGAACCCGAACAGTAGCGCCTACCCCGGCGTGTACTATGTGAAGGCGGTGCCAAGCGATTCGAACGCCACGATCGGCATTCCGAGCCTTGACAAGAATGCCCTCAATGCGCCTACAACCGAATCCCCTGCCATCATCATGGGCGCGGCAGTCCCCTATGAGGTGAAGACCGGTCCCACCTCTTTTACGCCGTTGCCGGGGGGAGCGCTCTATCCACCCTACAGCTACTTCCGCTACGACATCGTCAAGGAGCAGGGCGCGGACGGGACTTGGCACAACAAGATGTCCGGCTTTGACGGCAGCTATTTCATCATCCGTGTGGATGTCAGCGACCTCATCAAGGACGCGCCTGCGGGCAGCTACCTGCACGTCAAGCAGGAGGGCAACAAGGCCCTGATGGTTTCACTCCTCTACGAAAAATATAACGTAGATGATCACCCTGGAAGAGGCAGCTTCTCGGACGCCATGGGCAACAAAGCTGCCGTCTACGCCATTGACAACGGCGGCGTTTCCATGAAGGATAAGACGGGCAACGACACGAGCACCCCCTACGTGGACGTGATTGTCTATTCCTCCGGTACCCTTGTCGCGGGCGCGGAGACCGGCAGCTCTACCGCTTCACAGAACGCCGACTTCAAGCTCAAGTTCTACGTCGACCAGACGGCGGATTATAACCCTGATTTCAACTACGATCCCCAAGCTCAAAACCCCACCTCGGGACCTACCCACGCCGAGCAGGTCATGGCCAAGTTCTATGACGAGAGCAAGGCGCCCAACGCCCAGGTCACAAGCTATACCATCAAGGGCAACGACCTGGAGATCGAGATCATTCACAACGGCTCCGGCGCCGCGGAATTCTGGTCCCTGCGAAAGGCGATGGGATGGTACGACAATTCCCCCATCAAGATGATCTGCGAGGTTCCGGTGCTTGAGGGCCTGCGTATCGACGGCGGCCGCACGGTTATCTTTGATGTCAACAGCTTTGATATCCAGATCGCAAACCACCAGACGACCGGTGCCGCTGCGCTTACGGTTGAAAACGGTACACTGAAGATCATGGACGGCTTCAACACCACCGGCGCAGAACTGGCCGTTGGCAACAACGCCAAAATGTATATCGGCAGCGGCGGCAAGCTCATCATAGACGAGACCTGCCAGGTGGAGGTAGAGTACGACGCCGCCTCCGTCGTCCCGGGGCAGGACGGCAGTGTGACACCCGTAACCTATGACGTGGGCCTCATCACCATTGCAAACGGCGGCGAGATCGAGAATAACGGCGTCATCTCCATCGAGGGCACCGAGGGCAAGCCCATCGACCCGGCCAATCCCGCAGTCCGCGACATGAAGGCGGCAGAGCTGCACATCGAGGCAGGCGGCAAGCTCACCAACAACGGCTCCCTCGTTGCCTACGGCGGGCTGTATAACCTCGGCACCCTTGTCAACAACGGGCATTATAACGACACCATTACCTCCAACGACCCGGACAAGGGTCAGTTTACCTACCACAAGGGCATCCAGGTCGCCTGGAAGGACGATGTGACCCAGTCGGGCGTCCGCATGGGTTATTTCTCCAACGGCGAAGAGGCGAACCAGAGCGCAAGCTTTATCAATAACGGCGACATCGTGCTGGCCCCCGGTTTCCTGGAAAACTATGGGTCCCTGGAAAACACCGCAAAAGGCAACATGTACCTCTGCGCGGTGGATGAGGCCGTCATCCCTGTACAGGTATCGTGGTCCGCCCTCATCCAGGAGCAGCGCATCGGCTTCGATCGCCCCATGGCGGTCTATTTTACCAACTATTCCGGCGCAACGCTTGCCAATGCCGGCAATATCACTTCTGCAAATGTAAAGATTGTGGGCAACGGCAACCTCGGCACTCTGGTTCAGGTCGTTCCGGAGGACCTTGCCTATGACATCTGCGTCGATAACTTCGGCCAGCTTGATAACAGCGGCAGCATCAGCCTCAACGGGCTGTATAACTTCGCCGCGATGTCGAACTCCGGCCATATCGCAAGCAAGATCGTCCTGGAGGGTAACTTGCAGACCGAGGGCAGCCTGACCGACACAGCAGGGCTCACGGATATCTACAACGGCGCGAAGACCGAAAACGGCGGCACGAACACCTGGACGCGCGTTGCCTGCGAAAAGCTGAGCGTCACCCCCGCCGTGCAGTACGCCAATGGTCATCAGACGGTGGACTGGACGGTAAAGGCGGAGACCGCCGATCCCGACGCCCAGGGCGTGCGCTATTATCTCCTGGTCCTGCAGGGCAACGGCGATACCCCCAAGGCGGCCCATACGATCCTGGCCAACCAGGACAACACCGTGACGAGCCCGGAATTGCCCTGGATGAACGGAAATGCCGTCTATCGCTTCCACCTTCTGGACGGCCTCTACAGCGCTCATACAGAGGCCACCGTCAAGCTGACCAGCTCCGGCATAACGCCCCCGACCGCAATCAAGGACCTCGTCTATAACGGCAAGGAGCAGGCCCTGGTTACATCGGGCGCTACGACCGAGGGAAAAATACTCTACAGGCTCGGCAAGACCGGCGAGTGGAGCGAGAATATTCCCACCGCCAAGGACGCGGGCGAGTATGAGGTGTACTACAAACTCTCCGACAGCAGCGAAAATCCTGCCCTGCTCTCCCTCGACAGCGCAGATCCCCCCCAGCTCGATGGTGACAGTGAAGATTCTATCCCGCTTGATGGCGAGAGCGCAGCTGCCGTCCAGCTTGAAGGCGACAGCGAAGATTCCATCGAACTCGACGCCGAAAGCGCTGCTGCCATCCAGCTTGAAGGCGACAGCGAAGACCCCATCCCGGTTCTCGGCGACAGTGCAGATACCGACCAGTCCTATGTACTATCCACCATCGCCAAGAAGCCGGTCACGGTTTCCGGTACCGACGTCACCACTCAGTCAGGCTCGGATCTTGCGGAGCTCAGCTACACCGTCAGCGGCCTTGTGGATGGCGAGGCACTCAACGGCGTTTCGGTTTCCACCGACGCGGATAAGGACACCGCTGGCGAATACGCGATTACCGTGACCGTGGACGGCGATAACCCGAACTATGAGATCACGACGCTTAATGGGAAATACACCGTGACCACCGATGCCTTCATTGTTGTAGCAAAGGACAAGTACGGCGTATTCAGCGATGAAGCCACCTACGCGGGCTTCAACATCGAGCTCACCATTCCCGAGGGCGCGACGGCCTATTACAGCACGGCTAAGCCCCTGACAAGGGAAAATTACCAGATCGACGGCATGACCACGCTCAAGAACCTGCCGTCCACGGCGGGTACGCACACGGTGTACTACTATGTGACAGACGGCACCAACGCAGTCAGCGGCAGCAAACAGGTCATCATCGACAAGGCCGCACAGACCGCTCCCGATGCCACCAAGCTCTTCACCCGCAGCGAGACCAGGCGCAACTCTCTGGACGGCACCATCGAAGGCCTTTCCGCCCGTAAGATGGAGTACCGCAACAAGGGAAATGATGGTACCTACACCTTGGCCTATATGGAACAGGTCTACGTTGAACCGGGCACCTATCTTGTGCGCATGGCCGCCGATGACAACCACTACGCAAGCCCGGATACTGAGGTGACGGTGGCTGAGGGTCCGTTTATCACCGTGTACCTTGACCTCAACGGCAGCAAGGACGTGCTGGAAGACTTGACCAATATTTCCTGCGGCGATCAGATCCAGCGCCCGGCGACCGACCCCACCATGCCGAACGCGACCTTCCTTGGCTGGTTCTACGAGGGCAAGCCCTATGATTTCAATAAGACGGTTAACTATGACATGAACCTCACCGCAGGCTGGGCGCCGAATCCTGTCGCCTTTAAGCTCCCCTCCGGGACCACCGAGATCGGCGAGGCCGCCTTTGAGGGCGCAGCTGTCGAAACCGTCGAAATCCCGGCAAGCTGCCAGTCGGTCTTATCCGATGCCTTCAAGAACTGCGCCAGTCTCAAACAGGTGATTGTCCTCTCCGTCGACACCGAGTTTGATCCGACAGCCTTTTCCGGCTGCAAGGGCGTGTATATCTTCGCACCGGGCGATAGCCCTGTCAGAAACCTCTGCACCGAAGATAACAGCTTCGTTTTCGTCGAAACCTTTCAATGATGTGTGATACTTGCGTGACAGTTGTGTGCTATGATTAGGGAAATACCGCATAATAAGGGTGGTTGGCTGGCGAGTGAATTTTCCGCCAGGTGCGCCTGCAAATTTCGCAGACTTGCTGGCGGCAAGTCAAGGAATTTGCAGGATGTGCATAGCGGAAATGGCACCGCCAGACATGCCGCCCGTTTGTGCGGTATTTCCTTAAGGTTATCTAAGATACTGATACGTTCCTTGCTGTCGTTTCCAGCGTGTGAATCAGTCCGTCATCTGTTTATCCATATTACTGCTGTATCCCGGTTTTGTGGCCTTATAAAAGCCAACATGTCTGCGGATATTTCCCAAACTTAACCTGATATCCTTGCATCAGCGGTCACAATTGTGCTATAATCTTTCGGAAAACGCACTTCTGCCGATTCGCGCGGCGGTTGACCGTAGGGTGTGGATGCCGTCCACGCTCATGGTGCCACGTGGAGTTGAAGCAGGAGGTGGAAAAAACAAGGAGGTAATCCCACTATGGCAGTCATTTCCATGAAGCAGCTGCTGGAGGCCGGCGTTCACTTCGGCCATCAGACCCGCCGCTGGAACCCGAAGATGGCCCAGTACATCTTCACCGAGCGCAACGGCATCTACATCATCGACCTGCAAAAGACCGTTCGCAAGATCGACGAGGCCTATATGTTCGTTCGCGACCTGGCCCTGGAGGGCAAGTCCCTGCTGTTCGTCGGCACCAAGAAGCAGGCCCAGGAGAGCATCGAGGCCGAGGCCAAGCGCTGCGGCATGTTCTATGTGAACAACCGCTGGCTGGGCGGCACGCTGACCAACTTCCGCACGATGCAGACCCGCATCAAGCGCCTCAATGACATCGACGCGATGGAGAAGAACGGCCAGTTCGACGTCCTGCCCAAGAAGGAAGTCATCAAGCTGTGCGCCGAGCGCGAAAAGCTGCTGAAGAACCTGGGCGGCATCCGTGAGATGAAGAAGCTCCCCGGCGCGCTGTTCATCGTCGACCCCCGCAAGGAGCGCATTGCTGTGGCCGAGGCCCGCACTCTGGGCATCCCGATCGTGGCCATCGTCGACACCAACTGCGACCCCGATGAGATCGACTACGTCATCCCCGGCAACGACGACGCCATCCGTGCGGTCAAGCTGATCGCCGGCAAGCTGGCCGACGCCGTTCTGGAGGGCAAGCAGGGCGAACAGACCGAGGACGAGGCCGCGCCCGCCGCAGCTGCCGAATAATCATACTGCACATTCAGATTCATGCGACATTCCATGCGGGTGCCGCTTGAATCGTGTAAAGGGGCAGCTCAAGCCCCGACGACAATCATTCTGGGAGGAATTCAAAATGCCTAATTTTTCCGCTAAGGACGTCATGGATCTGCGCGGCCGCACCGGCTGTGGCATGATGGATTGCAAGAAGGCCCTGACCGAGTGCGAGGGCGACATCGAGAAGGCCATCGACTATCTGCGCGAAAAGGGCCTGGCCAAGGCCGCCAAGAAGCAGAGCCGCATCGCCGCCGAGGGCAGTGTGGGCAGCTATATCTGCACCAAGTGCGGCACCGGCGCGCTGGTTGAGGTCAACTGCGAGACCGACTTCGTGGCCAACACCCCCGAGTTCAAGGATATGGTCAGCGGCATCGCCCAGCAGATCGTGCGCGGCAACCCCGCCGACGTGGACGCCCTGATGGCCGAGAAGTACCTGGACACCGACCAGACCGTGGCCGACGTCATCACCGAGAAGACCGCCAAGATCGGCGAGAAAATCAGCATCCGTCGCTTCGCCCGCTATGAGTGCGGCGAGAACGGCTATGTGGATTCCTACATCCACATGGGCGGCAAGGTTGGCGTGCTGGTAAAGGCCGAGGTCCCCGAGGTCAACGACACCGTGAAGGAAGTCGTGCACGACGTGGCGCTGCAGATCGCGGCGGCCTCCCCCGTGGCCCCCGAGTACGTGACCCGCGATCAGGTCAATCCCGATCACCTGAACCACGAGACCGAGATCCTGGCCGCCCAGGCCCGCAATGAAGGCAAGCCCGAGAAGATCATCGAGAAGATGGTGCAGGGCCGCATCAACAAGTTCTATCAGGAAGTATGCCTGGTGGAGCAGATCTTCGTCAAGGACGGCGAGACCCCCGTCGGCAAGATGATCGAGAAGAAGGTCCCCGGCATGAAGATCGCAGCCTTCACCCGCTACAAGATGGGCGACGGCCTGGAGAAGAAGGTCTCCGACCTGGCCGCCGAGGTCGCCGAGCAGATCGGCAAGAAGTAATCATTACTTCAAAGGGAACGTGCTGGCACGTTCCCTTTTTTTCGGGTTCGTTTCCGAGGGTTCATACGAGGTGCTTTCATGAATGACGTCAAGAACAAGCTGGTCAACATCGCGAAGATGCTCAGGGTCGTGGCCACCATTGCAAAGGTGCTCGTGATCATCATGATGATCGTCACCGTTTTTCAGATGATCGCGGTCTTTTCTTTGGACACCCCGCTCTTTTCCGGGTTTTTCGACGGCAAAATCAGCGACATCGAGAGCGTACTGGGCCGCAGCCCCATATTCAACTTCCTGTCTAAAGTCGCCGACCTCGGCGCGATGGAGGAGGTCTACCGAAAGGCCATCGAGCTGTTCATCACGCTGCTGTCGCTGGTCGTGATGTACTACTACACCCGCTTCTTCGAGCGCCTGATCTCCGGCATCATCGACGACCGGCAGCCCTTCTCCGCCGAAACTGCGCGGCGCATGCGGCGGGGCTCCTACGGGCTGCTGCTGCTGGTGTTCGTCAACCCGGTGCTGGGGGTGCTGATGTTCCTGCTGATGCGCTTCTTTGCGCTGATATTCGAGTACGGCGCGTACCTCCAGGACAAGGCCGGGGAGACCAGCCGCATCCAGGAGGAGGTCATCGTATCGCTGGCGGAGATCACCGAGGGCAAGTCCGAGCAGACCGGGCAGCATATTCGCAGGGTTTCCGAATACTCCCGCATCCTTGCCAGGCAGATGGGTATGCCGGAGGAGGCCGTGGAAAACCTGCGCCTCGCCTCCACCATGCACGACCTGGGCAAGCTGATGATCCCCTCGGAGATCCTGGACAAGCCGGGGAGGCTGACCGACGAGGAATTCGCCGTGATCAAGAAGCACCCTGGCTACGGCGAGCACCTGCTGCACAACGTGGAAGGCGACACCATGACCCTTGCCCGCACGGTGGCGCTGGAACACCACGAGCGCTATGACGGCAAGGGCTATCCCAACGGCGAAAAGGGCGATGCGATCAGCCCGGAGGGCCGCATCGTGGCCGTGGCCGACGTCTACGACGCCCTGACCAGCCGCCGCAGCTACAAGGACGCTTGGGACCCGAAACAAGCCTACGATGAGATCGTTCGCTGCAGCGGCACCCAGTTCGACCCCAAAGTGGTGGATGCCTTCGTAGCCGCCTACGATGAGATCGACGCCACCCGCCGGCGCTATGCTGACGATGAGTACGCAAAGACGGCGTAGTATCTGGGTAAGCAAATTCTGATTTGTGGTTAGTGGCTAGTGACTAGTGGTGGAGCAAATCCCTACGGGATTTGTTTGATTCAATGGGAACGGCAGAGGTTTCAACGTTTCTCGGTCCTTTTATTAAAAGAAATCCGCAAGGATTTCATCCTTCACTAGCCACTAATCACTGGCCACTAGCCACTCAAATTCTGATTTGTCGCCTCAGCGACAAATCAGAATTTTCCTCACCGAGCAGAGACACCCCATAAAGCAACAATCAACGAAAGGACGATAACACATGTACAAGCGCATCATCCTCAAGCTCAGCGGCGAGACCCTCGCCCCGGAAAGCTACTCCCCCACCGATGCCTCCCACAGCTTTGAGGCGGCCCACGTGGACCGCGCGGCGAAGGCCATCGCGGACCTCTCCGACCTTGGCGTCCAGGTGGGCGTGGTGATGGGCGGCGGCAACATCTGGCGGGGCCGCTTCACTGACGCCATGAACCCGGTTCTTGCCGACCAGATGGGCATGCTGGCCACCATCATCAACGCGCTGTGCGTGCAGGACGCCCTGCAGCGCCTGGGGCGCAAGGTCACCGTTTTCACCGCCCAGGAGATGACCCGCTTCGCTGAGCTGTACCGGGCTGACAAGGCCGTGGCCGCGCTGGAGCGGGGCGAGATCGTACTCCTGGCCGGCGGCAGCGGCAACCCCTTCTTCACCACCGACACCGCCGCCGCCCTGCGGGCCGCGGAGCTGGGCGCGGACGCCGTGTTCAAGGGCACTACGGTAGACGGCGTATACGATTCCGACCCCCGGAAGAACCCCGACGCGAAGCTGATCCGGGACATCACTTACCGGGAGACCATCGAAAAGGGCCTGAAGGTGATGGACACCTCCGCCTTCCAGCTGTGCCTGGACCAGCGCATCCCCGTCATCCGCATATTCAACATGGACGACCTGGACAACGTGCTGCGCGTGGCGAAGGGCGAGGATATCGGGACCGTGGTACACCTGTAACGTTTTTCATGTCACAAAGGGCCCGTGCCGTTTTTCCGGCACGGGCCCTTTGCATTGGTTTTTTGTAACTGTTCAGTCCCGGCTGTTTCTATAGGAAATACCGCGCAATTAAGGTGGTCAGCTGGCGAGTGAATTTTTCGACAGATGCAATTGCAGATTTCGAAGGTTTACTGGGTTCGAGTGCCCGGAAAACAGTCCTGTGGACTGTTTTCAGCGAGAACGGGTCGGCAGACCCCCGGAGGTAAATC
>CADBVG010000038.1 GCA_902798105.1 uncultured Eubacteriales bacterium | reverse complement strand
AGCTTCTCGAGGCCCTGTACAAGGAGGCCGACGAGAGCGCCCCCAAGGCGGCGGAAGCGCCCGCCGAGGCCGTGAGTGCCGAGACGACCCAGGCCCCCGGAGAAGCGGCGGCCCCCGCGGCGGCGAGCTACACCAGCGACGCGCCGGTGGGCCACGAGGTGGGCCAGCAGCTGCCGGACTTCACGGTGACCTGCCTGGACGGCAGCACGTTCCACCTGGCGGAGCAGCGGGGGAAGATCACGTTCATCAACTTCTGGGCGACCTACTGCACGCCCTGCGTACAGGAGCTGCCCCACTTCAACGAGCTGTACAAGGCCCACGAGGGGGACGTGGCCATGATCGCCCTGCACGCCGCCTTCGCCAGCAAGGACCCGAAGGAATACCTGGCGGACAAGGGATATGTGTTCCCCTTCGCCCACGACGCCGACAGCAGCGTGATGGAGCTGACGGGCGGCAACGGAGTGATGCCCCAGACGGTGGTACTGAACCGCAAGGGCGAGGTCATATACAACAAGACGGGCTCCGTGACGCCGGAGCTTCTCGAGGCCCTGTACAAGCAGGCCGATCAATAACCGGGAACATCCTATGCGTTGGATGAGACCATACACATTTCAAGGAGGCAATACTGATGAAGAAGTTGCTTGCGACCCTGCTGGCGGCGATTCTGCTGCTGGCCTGCATCCCGGCGCTGGCGGACGATGCGCCCACCGCCAGGACCCACTTTGCTGAGCTTGGCCTGGACGTGGACATCACGGCCATCACCGAAAAATGCGTATACACCGCCTCTGTGGAGACGGAGGGCATACTGAGCCTTGACCCGTATATCGCCATGGCCGATGTGTATTACTGCGCCATGCCCCAGAAGCAGCTGCTGGAGCTTAAGAAAAAGTTCGAAGCGGCCTCGGACGAGGAGCAGGACAAGATAAGCGAGTACGTTACGCCCCTGAACTTCGATATCGGCCACATCGTCGTTACCGATGCGCCGGAAGATGAGATCGCGGATGTCATGGCCTATGACTATGTGACGTTGGACGAACGCTATGAGGTAAAGAAGATCGCTACGTTTGAAGATTATACTTATTACTTCGTTGCCACGCCCACGGAGGAATACCTGGCCCACTTCGACAACCCCGAAACCCTTGGCCAGGATATTACCGAAGAACAGGCCAAGGCCATGAAGGAAGAGATCAAGGCGGAGATCGCCATGATCAGCGAAGCGGTTGAAGCAGCGCTGCGCAGCGCCAAGCCGTTCGAACCCCATGAGCCCGACAAGGAGCTGGTGGGCCAGGTCTTCCAGTTTGAAACTGCTGACCTGGATGGCAACCCGGTCAAGAGCGAGGACCTGTTCAAGGACAACAAGATCACCATGGTGAACCTGTGGGGCACCTGGTGCACCGGCTGCGTGGGCGAGCTGGCCGACCTGGCGAAGATCCACACCCGCCTGCAGGAGAAGGGCTGCGGCATCGTCGGCCTGGAGTACGAGCAGGGCAAGCCTCTCGAGAAGTACAAGGAGGCGGCGCTGGCCATCATGACTGCCAACGGCACCAATTATCCCAATGTGCAGATGCCGCAGAACAACTTCGTCTGCGAATCCTTCCTGTTCTTCCCTGCCACCGTGTTTGTGGACAGCACCGGCAAGATCCTGTGCTATCCCATCACCGGCCCCAGGGTGGAGGACTACGAGCCCACCATCGACAAGCTGCTCGCCGGCGAGAGCGTGGATGTGGTTCCCGACAACGCCGGGTTTGCCACCGGCGACAACAAGTACACCGTCACCGTGTACGATCCGGATGGCAAGCCCGTGGAGGGCGTGATGATCCAGTTCTGCGACGACAAGGTCTGCACCTTCCAGCCCACCGATGCCGACGGCATCGCCACTTTCAGGGTGAGCGAGCAGAAGGTCTACGACATCCACGTGCTCCAGGTGCCCGAGGGCTTCCGGGATGACACCCAGTCCTACAAGACGCTGGAGGCGTACTCCAACGTGGATATCTTCCTCCAGAGGGCGGAATAACCGCCCCCCAAGCCTCGATAGACAGGCAGCACAAAACAGGGACGCCGTTTCGGCGTCCCTGAGTTATTTTGGCATTGGTTGATTATTCCGCCCCGTACCAGGCCGCGGCCTCGCCGTGGAACTTCTCCACGCAATCTTCCACCATGTAGAACATGTGGCCGGCGGGGTAGTAGGTGAATGACAGGTTACCGGCCTCTTCCGGGTTCAGGAAGATGTGGCTGAAGATCCACTCCGCGCCGAAGAAGGGCGTGGCCAGATCGTAGTAACCGCACAGCACCCAGACCTTCAGGAACTTGTTGGAGGACATGCAGGTGCGAATGGTCTCCTCCTGGGACAGGAAGTGATTGTCGCTGTCAAAGCTCCATTGCTGGATGACGCTGCTGGAGAGCGGCTCGTACTCCCGGTCGGTCTTGTAGCCCAGCTCCCGGGACACGTAATCGGAATAGACGGCGGTGAACGCCTCCAGTATGCCCATGGCGGAGGGGTCGTTGGAGGCCGATCCGATGTCGCCCGGGACGATCGGCGCGGTATAGCGGCTGTCGAGGCGGCCCACCATCAGCTTCTGGTCGCCCAGCAGCTCCGGGCAGAATTCGTCCATGGCGACGCGCAGGTCGTGCTTGAGTATGAAATCCTTGCTCAGGCCGATGAATTCCGACATGCGTGTGGCGATGTCGTCCCGCTGCGCGTCGGTCAGCCGGGTGCCCTGGTACAGCGCCGACAGGTAATCGCCGGCGGCAAAGGCGCGGGCTTCGTCCAGGAAGGCATCCAGCGCCAGGTTCTTGTACTGGTCGCCCACCAGGCCGTGATACCATGCCGCCGCGGCATAGGTGGGGAAGAAGTTGACGAAGGGCAACTCGTTGCCAGTGGCAAAGCTGATGGCGGCGTAGTCGTTGGCGCTGGAGATCAGCATCAGGCCGTTCATGTTCATGTGCCAGGTGTTCATCAGGTATGAGCACACGCCCGCGGCGCGGAGGGTGCCGTAGGATTCGCCTGCCAGGTACTTCGGCGAGGCCCAGCGGTCGTTGCGGCTGACGTACAGGCGGATGAAGTCGCCTACGGAGGCAAAGTCGTTATAGCTGTCGTAGAAGGCCGTCTCGTCCGTCCCCGGCAGCGTCCGGGAATAGCCCGTGCCCACGGGGTCGATGAACACCAGGTCGGTCATATCCAGTATGGAATTGGCGTTGGGGTTGTGGCCCACCTGGACGCTCTCCAACATCCCCTCCGGGTTGACGCCGATGCGCTCCGGGCCCAGCAGACCCATGTGCAGCCACAGCGACGCAGCGCCGGGACCGCCGTTGAAGGTGAAGGTGATGGGCCGCTTGGCCACGTCCTCCACGTCCTTGGCAGTGTAGGCGGTGAAGAAGATCTCATACTTGCCCAGGTCCGTATCCATGACCATGGTGCCCGCGGTGGCGGTATAGTCGATGGTCTTGCCGCCGATGGTGGCGGTGTGCTCGGTGACCACCAGGTTGTCCTGGCTGGCGGCCTCGGCGGCCTCGGGGTCATTGCCTTCCTCGAGGGCGGCTTCGACGGCGGCGTCGACGACCGTCTCGTCCGCTTCCTCGGCCAGCGCGCCGCAACCCAGCAGCATCGCCAGGGCCAGCAGGGCGCTCATCCATTTCATCCAGTGCTTCATAATGTATCACTCCTAATCTTTATTCATTCGTCCCGTACCAGGCCGCGGCCTCTTGGTGGAACTTTTCAACGCAGGATTCCAGCATGTAGAACATGTGACCGGCGGGGTAGTAGGTGAAGGACACGTTGCCCGCCTGCTCCGGGTTCAGGAAGATGTGGCTGAAGATCCACTCCGCGCCGAAGAAGGGCGTGGCCAGGTCGTAATAGCCGCACAGTACCCAGACCTTCAGGAACTTATTGGAGGACATACAGGTGCGGATGGTCTCCTCCTGGGCGATCGTCCGGTTGTCCACGCCGAATTGCCACTTCGCGTTGATGGTGTCGGACAGGGGCTCGTATTCCCGGTCGGTCCTGTAGTTCAGCTCCCGGGACACATAATCGGAATAGACGCTGGTGAATGCCTCGATGATGCCCATGGCGGAGGGGTCGTTATTGCCCGATCCCAGATCACCCGGGACGATCGGCGCGGTGTAGCGGCTGTCGAGGCGGCCCACCATCAGCTTTTGGTCGCCCAGCAGCTCCGGGCAGAATTCTTCCATGGCGATGCGCAGGTCGTGCTTGAGTATGTAGTCCTTGCTCAGGCCGATGAATTCCGACATGCGCGTGGCGATGTCCTCCCGCTGGGCATCGGCCAGCCGGGTGCCCTGGTACAGCGCCGACAGGTAATCGCCAGCGGCGAAGGCACGGGCTTCGTCCAGCATCTGCTCCAGCGACATGTCAAGGTACTTCTGCGCCGCCCTGCCGTGGTACCATGCCGCCGCGGCATAGGTGGGGAAGAAGTTGACGTAGGGCTGCTCGTTGCCGGGGTAATTTTCGATGGCGCCGTAGTCGTTGGCACTGGATACCAGTATCAGGCCGTTCATGTTCATGTGCCAGGTGCTCATCAGGTAGTCACACACGCCCACGGCGCGGGTGGTGCCGTAGGATTCGCCTGCCAGGTACTTCGGCGAGGCCCAGCGGTCGTTGCGGCTGACGTACAGGCGGATGAAGTCGCCCACGGAGGCGAAATCGGTGTCGAGGGTATAGAAGACCTCCGGCTGGGTTCCGGGCAGCGCCCGGGAATAGGCCGTGCCTACGGGGTCGATGAACACCAGGTCCGTCAGATCCAGTATGGAATTGGCGTTGGGCCTGTGGGCCACCGGGATGCCGTCCAGCTGGCCCTCGTCGTTGACGCCGATGCGCTCCGGACCCAGCAGGCCCATGTGCAGCCACAGCGAAGCGCTGCCCGGTCCGCCGTTGAAGGCGAAGGTGATGGGCCGCTTGGCCACGTCCTCCACGCCATCGGCGGTGTAGGCGGTGAAGAAGATTTCGTACTGGCCCAGGGCCGTGTCCATGACCATGGTGCCTGTGGTAGCAGTGTAGTCGATGGTCTTGTCGCCGATGGTGGCGGTGTGTTCGGTGACCACCAGGTTGTCATCGGGCAAGGCGGCGGCTACGGGGGCTTCGGAGGCGTCGGCTTCCTCAGCCAGGGCGCCGCAGCTGCCCAACAGCATCGCCAGGGTTAGCAGCGCGCACAGCCACTTCAACCTGTGTTTCATGTGCCTCATCTCCTATTCAAATAATCCATATGGATTATATCATATTATCCCGTTGCATACAAACAAAATTTCCCGCCCATGCCTTGAAAAGTCATGGGCGGGATTGTGTCTTTTAAGCTTATCCCTTATCAGGGGATCAGTCGTTCACCTTCAGGGTGTCCACAATGGCGCTGATGGCGTCATCGCGGTTCTGGGCGGCTTCCTCATCCTCCACCTCAGAGGTGGCGATGATGACGGTCAGTATATCTTCGACTTCGCCGTCGTCGTCGGTCACGGGAGCGATGAATACCGTCTCGGTCAGGCCTTCGGTGGTGGTGCTGGTGGTGACGACATCCTTGAAGTTGCCCCAGGTAGGCATATCCTCGAAGGCATCGGCGGTGGTGCCCATGCTCTCGGCGAGTTCCTCACGGGTGGGGAAGCCCTGGCCGTCGGGCAGGTCCACGACCTGAATGGTGATGTAGCCGTCGCCCCAGGCCTTGTCCTTGTAGCCCATGACGATCCGGTGCTCGTCGTCGTTATGAATCTCGGCGGTGATCTCGATGGCGTTTTCATCGTACTCAAACACGATGTCGTCGTCGTGACGGTAGATGGCCGCAAAGGCGGTGGCGCTCAGGGCGAAAATGGTGACCAGCAGCATAGCGAGAATCTTCTTCATGTTTCTTTCCTTCTTTCTTTGGTCAGTGGTTGATTGCTCTTGACAGACCCAGTATAGCGCGGCAACCGTCACAAAACCGTCACACAGCCCGCCGCCGGTCGCTGTTACAAATGTTAATAATTCAGCATTTTGACTTGAAATAACCAACTGAATAGCCTTGCATTATCTACTGAAATGGAGTAGAATTTAAATAGTTTATTTAAATAAAGGCTGTGTTAACAAATGAAACAAAATGAAGAAAAGAGGGCAGGCGGCCTGGCTTCCGGCCGAAGCGTGCTGGACATCGCGGCGGATATGGAAAAGCGCGAGGGGTTCCTGCGCCACCTGGAGGCTACGGGGAAAATGCTCCATGAGCCGGAGCAGTATGCCGAGACGGAAGCCTATGTCCTGTCGGAAGATTGCGTGCGGGACCTGGAGCGGTTGAAGGCGGGGGACTTTTTTTTCGCGCCGCCGTTTCACTACCGGGTGCCGAAGAACGCCTCCGGCAAGATGCGGGATGTCTACGCCTTCAAGGGGCGGGACAAGTATATGCTGCGCCTGATCGCCTGGGTGATGCACGATTTTGACGACGACCTGCTGCCCGAGGGGCTGTATTCCTTCCGGCGCTCGGTGCAGGCGCGGGATTTCCTGCTGAAGGTCCGCGAATTCAAGGGCTTTGGGGACCACTACATCGTCAAGGCGGACGTGTCGAACTATGTGGGCTCTATCGTCCCGGAGAAGATTATCCCCCAGCTGGAGGAGATGTGGAAGCACGACCCGGCGCTGGTTGCGCTGCTGAAATTCCTGCTGCTTCGCAGGGAGTGTATCGACAAGGATGGCAATGTGGTGCGCTGCGAGCCGGGCGGCATGGGGGGCATCCCCGTCGCAAACTGCTTCATGAACGTGTATCTTACGGATGTGGACCGGTACTTCTATCCCCGCGCGCCGCTGTACAGCCGCTATTCCGACGACGTGGTCATACTGGCCCGGGACCGGGCTGAGGCGGAGGCCTATCGGGCGCGCTTCTTTGCGTTCCTGGAGGAGCGGCAGCTGTCCACCAATCCTGAAAAGACGCGCCTGGTGCCGCCCGGCGAGCCAGTGGAGATACTGGGCTACAAGGTCACGGGCGGCGTTATTGACATCTCCGACCACGCCATGGCGAAGATCAAGCGCAAGCTGCGCATCCGGTCAAAGCGCATACTGCGCTACAAAAAGCAGAATCACATGACCGACGCGCAGGCCGCGGAGCGGATGATCGATTTCTGCAATTATGCGCTGTTCGGGAACGGGAAGAAGCATGAACTGTCCTGGGCGCGCTGGTATTTCCCGGTGCTGACCACCGTCGACGGCCTGCGGGAGATTGACCGCTACGCCCAGGACGCCGTTCGGTATGTGATGTGCGGCAATATGCGCGACAGCCGATACAATATCCGCTATGAGGATTTGCGGGCGCTGGGCTATCGGAGCCTGGTCCATGCTTATTATCACTTCGACCCTGCCCTGAAGGACCCCATGGCAGTGGAAGAACACCCAAAAACGAAGTGACGCGGGCTGAATGTGCGAATAAAAAAGAGAAGGGGTATTTTCAGCGACGTGACAACATCGGCTTCGGCACTCGGCCGTTCCCAAAGCCTTGCGAGAAATACCTGTCCGATGCGCTGGGAACGCGGCAAACCGCACCCTTCTCGCAGGGCATTATAGCATACCGCGTGGGGAAATGCAACCCCGTATATTTTATCAAAGAAATAGGGCAGGCATAAAAAATAGGCATAAAAAGAGAAGGGGCATTTTCAGGAGGCGACAACATCGGCTTCGGCACCCGGCCGTTCCCAAAGCCCTTTGTTGAATGCCTGTCCGATGCGCTGGGAACGCGGTAAACCGCACCCTTCTCGGTGAACATTATAGCATAATCCGTGGGGAGATGCAATATTTGTTTATTCCTAAAAATCCCAAAAATCCATTGCCCGACAGGTGAGGAAGACGATGAAAATACCAGTGGTCATACAGATGCAGCCGGGTGAAAACGGCGCGGCGGCGCTGTGCATGATGCTCGGCTATCACAAAAAATACGTTTCACTGGAGGAAATGCGCGAGGTCTGCGTCTGTTCCCGAAACGGGTCAAGCCCGGAGCAGATCGTCCAGGCGGCGGAGCGCTACGGCTTGGATGCCTCGGTGGCGCAGGTGCCCGCGTCCGAGTTGCCCTCGACGCCCATGCCAGCGCTCGTCACATGGCGGCGAAAGTATTATGTGATTGTCAAATCCATCCGCAGGGGCATCGTCACCGTTGTGGATCCGTCCAGCGGCGAATACAAGCTGACCTGGGAAAAGTTTCAGAGCCTTTATTCCGGCACCCTGATATCGCTGAAAAAGGGCGAGGCGTTTGAACCCGGCGGAAAGCGGGAACCGCTGATTTCGCTGATCTGGGAACGGCTCAAGGCCCTGAAATGGCCCTTTTGCATCCTGGGGGCACTGACGGTGCTCTGTGTGTGGCTCAATCTCAGGATGACCTATATCCGTTCGGATTTCATGGATGAAATTCTGGGCCAGGAGGGCAAGGCGAACGCCGGCATCGTCTTGCTGTTGACATACCTGGCGGTGCTGCTGCTGCATACGCTGTTTTCGATGCTGAAGACCTGGCTGGCGAACCGTACCAGCCGGGATACCTCCGCTCGCTCTGGCAGCCTGCTGTTCAAGAAGATACTCGACCAGCCGTTGCACTTTTTTGAACAGTACAGCGCCTGGAACCTGATTACCAGGGTCAACAGCAATATGACACTGGACAATACCATGATAACTGCCCTCGCGCCCCGGATCGTGGACGCGGCCATGACCATGGTGTACATCGTCAGCCTGTTCAACAGCCAGAAGGTCCTGGCGCTGGCCTGCCTGCTGCTCGTGGTCCTCAGCACGTCGTTGACCCTGGCCATCCAGTCAAAGAGCGCCATCATGTCCCGCAGCATGGTGAGCAACGGAACCGCGGTGTCATCCTCGCTGCTCAACGGCATGAACATGATCGAGACCATCAAGTCCTCCGGCTCCGAGCGGGACTTCTACAACATGTGGTACGAATACCAGATCCGCTACAACCAGAGCCGCATGGGGCGCTTCAAGTACAGCATCATGTCCTCCGCGGTCAGCAGCCTCAGCCAGGGCCTGCTTGCGGTCGTGCAGCTCTTCCTGGGCGCCTGGCTGGTCACCCAGGGCCGGATGACCCTCGGCGCGATGGCGCTTTTCCAGTCCATCCTGAACAGCATGATTACCGCTATCGACCACAGCCTGGACACCGTGGACACGCTTCAGACGATGCGCACGGACATCGAGCGGGTCAACGACATCAACCACCGTGAATCCCACGCCACGATTCCCCTGGACGAAGCGACCTACGGCGAGCCGGACAAGCTGGACGGCAGCGTCAGGGCCAGCCACCTCTGCTACCGCTATAATTCCGGGGACGCGCTGGCGGTCGACGACGTGAGCTTCGCGGTGAAGCCCGGCCAGATGGTGGCCATTGTCGGGCAGACGGGATGCGGCAAGAGCACGATTCTGAAGCTGCTCGCGGACCTGTATACCCCCGAATCCGGCGAGATCCTCTACCAGGGAAAACGTCGGCAGGAGATTCCCGATGTGGTTTTCCACGCCTCGGTGGGAACGGTGGACCAGGAAGCCGTGATGTTTGAGGATTCGATCTACAACAACATTCGGATGTGGGACAACACCATCGAGCACTTTGAAGTGGTGATGGCCGCCAGGGACGCCAGGATCGAGGAGCGCATACTGCGCAACATCGGGGATTACAGCGGCGTCATCCTTGAAAACGGGCGCAATTATTCCGGGGGCGAGCTGCAGAGGCTGGAGCTGGCCAGGGCGCTGGCCCATGAGCCGACGCTGCTGCTGCTGGACGAATTTACCTCCGCGCTGGACGCGCTGACCGAGGAACGGGTGATGAAGGCCATTCGGGACAAGGGAACCACCTGCGTGATCGTCGCCCATCGCCTCTCCACCATCGTGGACTGCGACCGGATCTATGTGATGGAGCGTGGCCGGATCGTGCAGCAGGGCACCCACGCGGAACTGTACGCGCAGGAAGGACTCTACAGACAGCTGATCGAGGACGGTGACAACGGACATGGGAATCTATAGCGAGGTCATCCGCAAGCGGGATGAGAACAACCGGCTGCTGGAGGACTATGCCGACCGGTCCCTCTGGAAGAACGGGAACGCCCTCCGACCGGAGGACGCGGTGAGCGACGCCCAGTCGGCGGTGCTCTTCATCCTGGATAAATTCAGCTTGGCCGCCAACCGGCAGTACGGCATGAGAGACGTGGAGACGATGATCGAAACGCTGCTGGACCCGCTGGACATCATGTTCGACTACGTGGATGCCGTTCCGGATCACCGGGAGAGCAAGACGAAGTACATGCTGGCGTTCAGGGAGGACGGAAGGGCGGTGGCGCTGTTTCCGTCGCTGTTCGGGTATCGGTATTACTGCCCCTCGGATTCGAGCAGCGGGTTTGCCACAAAACAATACTGCGGCAAGCTGAAGAGGGGCTGCTATGTCTTCCACAGGCCGCTGCCCGAGGGCTCGGGCACCGTTTGGACATTTGCGACGTATGTATTGCAGACGCTGGATGCCTGGAGCATCCTTCGCCTGATAGCAGCGACGTGCCTGAGCACGCTGCTGGGCCTGGTCATTCCAACCATCAGCCAATGGGTCTACAAAGCCTATATTCCCAATCCGACGGATACGGGCGCGTGGTTTGCGCTGGCGTTGGCGCTTTACCTGTCCGTCATCGTTGCCCGCGCGGCGCTGGGAACCATCAAGTCCGCCATTCTTTCGGCGGCAAAGGTTCGGGTGTCCACCAGCGTACAATCCGCGGTGATGGCACGGACCCTGAGCCGGCCGCTGTCGTTTTTCCAAAATACGACCTCGGGCCGTATATCCACCCGCATCAACAACTGTACCAAGCTGTCAGAAATGCTGCTGGACATTGTGATGGACGTGCTGCTGAACCTCTCGTTCTCGCTGGCCTATCTGTTCCAGCTGAGCAGCCTGGAGCCGAGGCTGTTCCTGCCGGCGATCATCTTCCTCGGCCTGCGCATCATCGTATCGGTCTCCAGCGGCATAACCAATATGGTCAACCAGTCAAAGCAGATGAAGGCGGACGTGGACAGCAACGGCTTCATGAATTCGACCATCCGGGGCATCCAGAAGATCAAGGTGACCGGCTCGGAGCAGATCGTGTACGCCCAGTGGTCCGATCACTACAGGGAGCAGCTGTCCTACACCTACCGCAAACCCTTTTTCCTGAAATACAATGGCGACATCATGGCGGCGCTGACCACGCTGGCCACGGTGGCCTTGCTGTGGCAGGCCATGAGAAGCGGGCTCACCAGCGGCGATTATATGACCTTCACCGCGGCCTATGCGCTGATCGTCACCGCGGTTGCCGGCCTGACCGACATCATGCAGAATATGTTTCTGGTGCGCGCCTTGTGCCAAAACGTCAGCCCTCTGCTGGAGCATGAGGGCCAGGCGCGGCGGACCACTGAGTATGTGCATAAGCTGAAGGGGCAGATCCGGGCCGAGAACATTCACTTTGCCTATCCGGGCGATCCCCGGGGCTGCCTCGACGGGGTCGATATGCGGATTGATCCGGGGGAGAAGATAGCCATTGTGGGGGAGAGCGGATGCGGAAAGAGCACCTTCCTGAAGATACTGATGGGCATGGAAAAGCCCGACGAGGGGAATGTGTTCTACGATGGAGAGTCCCTGACCATCCTGAACATGAAATCCCTCAGGCGCTGCATCGGTTCCGTGTTCCAATTCAGCCGCTTGTTCCCGGGGACGATCTTTGAAAACGTGTGCCTGGGCAACGGCGGCCATCCGAATGAGGACAAGGTTTGGGCTGCGCTGGATTTCGTGGGCCTGGGCGACTACGTGCGGGACCTGCCGCTGAAATTGGAGACAGAGATCTCCGAATCCAATTCCTGCGGCTTTTCCGGTGGCCAGCGACAGATGCTTTTGCTGGCCCGCGCCGTGCTGAATCATCCCAGTGTGATGATCCTGGATGAAGCCACCTCCGCCCTGGACAACATGAGCCAGGAGCACGTGCTCCGGAATATCAGGGGCATGCGCGCCACGGTCATCATGGTGGCCCACCGGCTGTCCACGGTGGCGAACTTTGACCGGATCGTCATGTTCGCAAACGGTAAAATTGTGGAAGAGGGCAGCTATGAGGCGCTGATGCAGCAGAACGGCGCTTTCGCGGCGCTGGTGCGCAAGCAGGTGATCGGGAAATCAAACTGATTCGGGGCGGTAACTATTCTGTTCCGGATGCATCGGCAGGTTCTATGGCGGCCCAGGGGCCGCCGCTGCAGGCATTGTTTACCGCAGCGGCGACGTCTGGGCCGCCATGACTGAACAGATACCTATTCCGCGTCATAAACCCCCTTGATGAAGTGAGGGGCCGCGTCGACATGGAGCAGGCCTTCGTTGTCTGCGGCTTCCCGTACCAGCACCCGGATCGCGCTGTCGATATCGGTCTCGCTGTTTTCGACGAGCCGGGGACTGTCGTACCATGCGACGAACGGATTGGACATTTCACCATCACGCTTTCGGTTTGTTGTGGCGATGTATTCATTCAGGGCCACGCGCAGTTTCCTGTCTTTCCAGCCTTCCTTCCATTCGCCGTTTACATAGATGGCTTCGCCATCCGGGGTGACGAGGGCATTGATGCCTTCGTCCGTAAAGTAACAGTCGACGCCGACCACGTTGCTCAGGAGGATCTTGCCCCCGGGGGTCATGGAGTACTCCAGGGCGGTCAACAGCTCTCCCCAGGTCAACTCATAGCAGCACACGATGTTTTCGTTGGGGAACATTTTATAGAGGTCGTTCAGTATAACCGTCCGCTTGTTCTCGCCGGGATCGATGTTGAGATCTATCCGCAGCCCGCCCGTGTTCATGAAGCCCACGTCGGCGTCCACGGCCCTGGCGAAGATGGAGGCAACCCAGTTGCCACAGCTGGACGTGCGATCCCTGCTGTTGGGCAGGGTTTGGTTTCTGAGGATGGGTTGCGTGATGTAGCCGACCTCGCTGGACAGGAAGTTCGAAACCGAGTCGACTACCTCATCCGTCAGCTGTACGACCGCCGCGTCCAGCTCATCCGCATTCCCGGGCTTACTCAACAGCTTCTCCGGATCGGCTTTGGTCAGGCGGACGCGGGCGTTTTCCACGCCCATAAACTCAGGGCGCTCCGCCGGGCATTCAAAGGCCAGCTCCGCATAGGCGTAAGCCATGCCGTCGCACGAGGGTTCCATGTACCTCAGCCCCTGGGCGGTTTTCCCGTTGATGGTTTTGTGGACATGGCCGCCGAGCAACAGGTCGATGGCGGTGTCCTCGCCGAGATACTTGGCGACGTCGATCGGACTGTCGTGGATCAGCAGTATCGTAGCGTCGCACAGGCCGTCGGCTTCCAGCTCCCGGGCGAGGGCGTTGACATAGTCGAAATCCGGCTTGATCTCATAGCCCAGATCGGAGAACTGCGACCGGAGAATGCTCTTCCCATAGTCGCCAGCCATGCCGATGACGCCGATCTTGACGGACAGCTCATTTCCGAAGCGGTCCCGGGCCGTCTTGTCGAGAATCACGTAATCACCCGCGAAGGACAGCTTTTCTCCGTTCTGGTACAGGTTGCAAACCACGACTGGCGTGGCGTTGACACCCTTGTTGTCCAGAAAGCTGTAGTCCGGCATGGTGCCGTCCGGATCGACCGTGTGGTCCAGGTGCCAGTCAAATTCGTGGTTCCCGATGGTCACGGCATCGTAGCCCATCAGGTTGTATGCCGCGGACAGGGAACCGCCGTTAAACCGGGTCGACAGCGTATTTCCCTGGTAGATATCCCCGCCGTCCACCAGCACGGCATAGTCCATTCTGGCGTCGGCGCCGTGGCCGCGCACATCCTTCACCTTGTCCGAGATGTAGGCGAGCAGGTACAGGGTATCGTCATCGTCAAGATCAGCCAGATAGCCATGGGTATCCGAGGTTTCGAATACGGGCAGCAGGTAGTATGCGTCCTCGTTGACCTTCTCGCCGGGTACGCTGTTGCCCAGCCGATAGAAGGCCAGGTCGAACATGTTGGCATCGGACTGTCCCTCCCTTGGGTAGAGGCTGAAATAGGAGCCCTGGGGGTAGCATTTGATAAAGATGTTGGAAGAGGGCACGCCCTTGTAGTCCATGACGGCGCGGGGGCTGTTGATCAGGCTGTCGTCGATGATGCGCCAGAGGCCGTTCAGGCCGGGGTCGGGGGCATAATACAGTTCGCCCCCCGCATCCGAGGTCGTCAGATAGCCGCTTTTGCATTTCAGGAAGATGTCCCCGTTCTCCTGCGACTCGAATTCGAACACGGCGGCCTCCGGGGCTATGGCCGACAAAACCTCCCGGCTGTCGGTATGCGCCAGGGTGATATCCGCGAGGGCGAGTTTGTTCCTTGACGTATTCAGTGATAATGCCGCGTTTGCATTTTCGCTGACGATCACAAAGCTGTCGCCGGGCGCCAGCTGCGAAAAGGGCACCTTTTCCGCGAGGATTTCGCTGGGCCTTTCCGCTTCAGCCAAGGCGAGGCCGAAGGGAACCGTGAGTGTGAGAAGACAGGCCAGGGTGACGCACAGCGCGATAGCTTTTTCTTTTGCCTTCATTTGGAGACCTCCTGTTCTTGCACACCTGTTTGGATTTGCTGTTCTGCCAACCATGCCGCATTTGCGATGATGGAGGGGTGACAACCAGTCTTCTGCCTACCATTTTAAACTAATGTCAATCCAAATTGCAACCATCTGCGGGCATCTTTTCCGCATTGCAGTCGCGCCACTGCCAAAGGCAGGCGCGACCAGCGCGGGCGCATCCAAGGATGCCAGCCCGGCGCTGCCGGGGCTTTGCCTTTCAGGCAAAACGCCGGTGCGTAACCTGCCGTTGCCTCGCTGCGGTCAACGATGCGCTGCAACGGCGCGGCGCTTCAAATCTTCGATTTGAACCGTCCGCGGTTCAGCCCCTGGCTGAACTTACGAACCTTTCAGGTTCGCAACCTTCCGCTTCCCTCCGCTCTGCTTAGGCAGAACGAAAAATCTGCTCCGCATATGTTTACTTTTAGATTGAACTTAGTATTACCATACGCTTTCGGACCGGACAACCGGGAAATCCCCGCCTGGGACGGCAGAAATCCCAAAAACCCCCTTCACCGGCGCCCGGTGAAGGGGGATAAGCCCAAGGCAGGCTCAATACCTGACCTTTTTGGTGTACCGGCTGGACACCCAGGCATCCCTGCCGTTCCAGCGGATCTTGTACCAGACGACGCCGCGCTCGTCGACGGCGGTTTCGTGCAGATACCGGGCATCCTCACCACGGTGCAGGACGCCGATCTCCTTGTAGCCAAGGCCAGGGCCGGTGCGGACGTGGGATTTGCCGTCGTCGCCTTCGATGTAGCTGTGCTTGCCGCCGGTGACGGCTTCCAATTCCTCTTCGCTCAGTGCAACGATCTTCTCATTCAGTTCCTCATTCATCATGGTGATTGCCTCCTTTATCGGTTTGTTCTGTCGCGTTTGTTCCCTTGGTTGCAGGCACAGTATATCATGGGTTGTGTCACAGAAGCGTCACACCCAATGGCTGTTGAAATTCTACGCTGCGGGACGACGGCTTCCAGAACAATGGGATGGCAAAATCAAAAAGTATCTACTTGCGCTTTGGCGATTATTCCATTATAATAGAGCAATAATAATGGACGGGATCGGAGACGGTCCAAGAACGGATAGGTCGGGATAAAATATGAGCAAATTCAAGGATTTTTTGAATCGGAAGGACATCAGGATCTCCCTGCGGCGCTACGGTATCGACGCGGTGGGGGCGATGGCACAGGGGCTTTTTTGCTCGCTGTTGATTGGAACCATCATCAACACCATCGGCACACAGTTTCACATTCCCTTCCTGACTGCGCCGATCGCGACGGTGGCGGGGGTGGAATATACCCTGGGCGGTATCGCTACGGCCATGAGCGGTCCGGCCATGGCGGTGGCCATCGGCTACGCGCTGAATACGCCGCCACTGGTGCTGTTTTCGATGATCTCCGTGGGTTTTGCCGCCAACGCCCTTGGCGGCGCGGGAGGCCCACTGGCGGTGCTTTTCGTGGCGATCATAGCGGCGGAATGCGGCAAGGCGGTCTCCAGGGAGACCAAGGTGGATATACTGGTGACGCCGCTGGTCACCATCTGCGTGGGCATCATACTGTCATGGCTGATCGCGCCGCCGCTGGGCCGCGCGGCCATGTGGCTGGGGGATCTGATCAAGTGGGCCACGGAGCTGCAGCCCTTCCTGATGGGCATCGTGGTCTCCGTGCTGGTGGGCATGGCGCTGACGCTGCCCATATCTTCCGCAGCCATCTGCGCAGCGCTGGGGCTGACGGGCCTGGCGGGCGGCGCGGCTGTGGCCGGCTGCTGTGCCCAGATGGTGGGCTTCGCGGTGATCTCCTTCCCTGAAAACCGCTGGGGTGGGCTGGTGTCCCAGGGCATCGGCACCTCCATGCTGCAAATGGGCAACATCGTCAAAAATCCCCGGGTCTGGATCGCGCCCACGCTGGCCTCGGCCATCACAGGCCCCATCGCCACCTGCCTGTTCGGGCTTCGGATGAACGGCGCGCCGGTGTCCGCTGGCATGGGTACCTGCGGGCTGGTGGGCCAGATCGGCGTCTATACCGGCTGGGTCAATGACATTGCGTCCGGGGCGAAGGCCGCCATCACCGGCATGGATTGGCTGGGGCTGATCCTGATTTCGTTCGTCCTTCCCGCCGTGCTCTCCCTCGCCATCCATGCCGGTGTGCGAAAGTTGGGCTGGGTGAAGGATGGCGATTTGAAGCTGAACTGAGGAGATACAAGAGGCTCCCTTCCCGAGGGAGCTGTCAGCGAAGCTGACTGAGGGAACGGCCTTCCTGAATGGGGGGACGGCCTGTCACAGACGGGGCGGAGGGCACCATCACCCCACACCCAACCGATACCACCTATAATTTAAGGAAATACCGCGCAATTAAGGTGGTCAGCTGGCGAGTGAATTTTTCGACAGATGCAATTGCAGATTTCGAAGGTTTACTGGGTTCGAGCGCCCGG
>CADBVG010000037.1 GCA_902798105.1 uncultured Eubacteriales bacterium | reverse complement strand
GACCGTTTCTACTCCATCAGGAATACCGTCTCCTCTGGTCTTTTGGCCTTGTAAGACGGCTTGGGCTTCATCACCCCATTTCCTGACTAACACCATTCTAATATATGGTTTTTTGCAACTGTATCAATAGTATCTCCTGCACCGGTATAACTTGTATATGTCCAAGCAGTATGAATAATATAAGCAGCCTCTCCTGTTTCAAGGAATACTATTCTCTGGCTCCACATGCCATTTGATGTTTCGTAATCTTTAACATCTCCATATAATGGGCTATACCTGTTAATGATTTTGTCCATATGTGGCATCATGGTTGGATCATGACCGTTGTCGATTGGTAATACTATTGAACTAATAGAATTATAGGTTGTTTCGCCATATTTCTTAATCAACCCTTCTTCTATAGTGTTGTATTGTGATGTATAGTCATCATTATCAAATTCGAACTCATATTGCATACTAAATAGTTTTCCGTCGCGGAACACATAGCTTATTGTAGTGTTAGGCTGACCTGCAACGGTATTATGAGTACTAACTAAAGAACCATAACCATTATCATTAAAATAGTTTCCGTTACTACTCTCCATTTCACTTACTTCTTCCGTCGTCATACCAAATTTGGTTCCGTTATGAAGGGTAAATTCCTCTTCCGCAAATGCGGTTCCCATCAACATAAGGGCAGCCATTATAACGCAAAGCAGCTTCTTCATTGTCTTAATCCTCCTTCTTATCTTTTGGCCAACTACAACGCTTACACAGCTTAAATGATTTCTCGCGGTTCCGCAACTCACTTTCAGCTTCCACAAGGCTGTAATAATCCTGCCAATTCCCATTCTTTATCTTTGTGGCTTGCGAACAACACGCTCCAAGATAGTGAATGGTCCCTGTCTGGATATTTGCCCTGAATTGTTTCTCAATCAATCTTACCACCCCCTTCATCGCACATATACATAATATTAGAATATAATATTTTTTGATATTGATTTACATTTCGAATTATAGCATATCAGAAAGTCATCTGTCAATATATAATAATAGTGTTAAGAAAGGTTTGGTGTGCCTATGTCTAATAATACCCTCAAAATCAAGCGCCGTGGCGAAGATGGCTACAAAGTCATATCAGTGCGCATCAAGGAAGACACCCTCGAAGCACTGGACAAGTTGGCCGCAGACACCAACTACTCCAGGAATGAACTTATCAACCTGCTCTTGAAGCACGGGGTTGAGAATGTGGAAGTAGAATAACGGAACCACCTGCGGCGGCAGGGAATAAAAAAAGAAGAGCATTTAGGCTCTCCCAGTATAAATAAACTGCCAAAATTGTAGGTATCCTTAAAGGTTACAAACAAAAATGGCCGTCCGGCCATTTTTGTTATGTAACCGATATTTCATTCAGGTAGTGTGATGACATACCCGCGAAAATCATTGCGACGGCCAGGCTCGACTTTATACCCTGCCTGTTGTAATGCTCTGCTGACTGTCGGCCATTTGTATAACCGGCCATTTTCATCCCGCAGGTTCAGGATTTCACACAACTTATCTCTGTCAGACTTGAACAACAGATCATTCAGGAACGCATCTGGGACTTCAATAGAAGAAAAATCAAAATCGGGAATGTAGATCGTTGAAATATCATGGTTTACACGGCCACGGACCTGTTTTTGAGTATCAATATCATTATTATGAACGATGACAAAATCAACAGGCGATTTGATTTTCAAACTCGTTTCACTGGCCGCGTTGATAATCAGGAAGTTATACTGCGGCGGGATGATGAAATCCTTTAAGATGCTGTCGCGGGCGGCAAGCTGTTCTTCGATCATAATGTGGTCGGTATTCCTGATGCTCCAAATGGAGATGGGGTTGAAGCCATGGGCGCGGGCTTTTTCTTCCAGTTCCTTCATCTTCGTTACGCGGCTTACATAGCACAAACCAGTTTTGCTTGTGTCCAGTTGCGTAATGAGATAGTCCAAGTTGGTGTATTTCTTTACCTCGCCAACAGAATAGCGGATCAGTTCTTTGCTGTCGAAGGGGACGGTGTAGATCGGTGCCTCGAAGTTGCCCTCTATCTGGTTGGGCGTTGCGGTCAGGGCAACCACTTTGGTCTGGCCGTTGCGGACGGCATCTTCCAGGCCATGAAGGGCAATCGTGGAGAGGTTGGGCCGTTTCTCGAAATACTGATACTTTATCAGGCTGGGCAATTCGTCGCAGATGATGTATTTGAAATGGGTATGGAAGTCGGGACGATGCTCAATCAGCTTGCCGAACTTGGCGTAAGTGATGACTACGATGGATTTATCCATGCTCTCCCAATACAGGATTTCATCGGTTGCTATGGCGTCCCACAGCTTGGAATAATTGGTCGTGTTGTAGTTTTGAAGCAACTGCTCCCTTCCGTTGATGGTATCGATCAGATAGACAACCTTATAGGCGGCATCTTCCCCCAGGGTCGCGGGGATGGCGGTCAGCGCGAAGTAGGTCTTTCCGCTGCCGGTGGGAGCCTTGACGATGTTTAACTTGTCCCGAACCAGCATGTCGGGTGTAACCAGTTCGGAAAGATACTTGCTGCCGACCATTTCTTATCACTCCTGTCTTTGCTTGTGGGGTAGGAAGAGGTTACGCCGCCGCAACCTCTTCGCCCTTGTCGGTCTCTTTGCCGGTCTGCGGCACAACAGTCAGTTCGGGGTTGGGGATCGTCACGGTGCTAGGCTTGTCCTGCGGCTTGGGCTGGATGGCCGCCGCCAGCTTTTCGGGGTAGTGAATCCTGCCCTCATCGTCGATAAGCACCATCTGCTTCCAGTTCGGGAAGGTGGCCTCGAACCAAGCCACGATGTATTTGTAGGGATTGGCCTGAATCTTGGACATCTGCTTCACCACGTCATACTTCGCCTTAAAGCTGGTGCCGTTCTGCTTGTCCCACAGTTCAAGAAAGTTCTTTATCTCGGTCAGGGGAATGCGGTGGATAGCACGCTGGGCCTTGCTCTTCTTGGCAACAGCCTTGACGATGGAAACATTGGGGTAGTCGGCGCGAATGCCCTTGACGATGTTGTATTCCACACTGTTGAAAACGCTGGCTTTGCGCAGGAAGGTGGCGGTGGCGATCAGGGTGTTGGTGATGGCGTCGAAGCTGTAAGTCTTATTCCTTCTCTTGACCTTTCTGGTTTTTTGGACTTTTCCTTGTCCTCTTCTCTCTTGCGGCTGGGGTGGTTCCCTCAACCTTGTGATTTTATTATACTGTGGATAGTGGGGAATAAAATCTACACCTTACGCAATTTCCTTGATGGTGGCTTCGTCCTCTTCGTCGATGGGGGCAGCGAAGTTGATGATCTTGCCGTCATCGTCAAATTCGGGAAGATCGTTGTGGTTGGGGAAGGTCTTTTCATACCACTCGCAAACATGTTGGTAGGGATTGGGCTTTTCCAGGGACGCCAGCCGCACGGTCTCAAACTCGGCCAGGTAGCGGGTGGCATCGGCCAGGCAAGAGATGTAAACCTTCATCTGGGCGTAGGTGGCGCGGTGGGTGCTCTTGCGGCAAGGGGCAGGCTTTTCGATGATGGTCAGGCCCATCTCCCGCAACTGCGTCAGGGTCTTGAATTCGGCGCTGTTGATGTCGGTCTGGGCGGTGCGCAGGAAGGTCTTGGTTACGGTGACAGTGTTGGCGGCGAAATCAATCTTGTAATTCTTCATGTTCTATTTTCCCTTCTGCGGTTTAGTGGCTTACCCGCTGCCTTGCTTCTCTCAACCTTGTGCCTTTATTATACTTGGTGTGGTGGGGAATAAATTCTACACTATGTAACCTCATTGGTATCGGTGGGGAACTCGCTGCCGTAGAGGTCCAGAAACCAAACCTTGACATAGGCGTAGGGACCGGGCTGAACCTTCGACAGTTCGATGACCCTTTCCAACTGCGCCAGCCTCGCCGTGCGGGTGGCCTCGTCCTGCTCCTTCGCCGTGATGAAAGCCCGCATGTTGTCGTAGGTCAGGTTGCGGTAGGACCGCTTGCCAACCTTCTTCCTGATCTCGCGCAGCGCAACCTTGAAGGTGGGGTTATCTCGCCGCACTTCCATCAGCTCTTTGTATTCGGGGTTGCTGATAACGCTTGCGGCCTTGTAGAACCTCTTGGTGACAATGATGGTCTCTTCAATGAAGTTGATTTCATAATTTGCGCTCTTGTTCATCTTCCTTACCTCCTGCGGCTGTCGGTGTTTCTCTCAACCTTGTGAGTATATTCTACCAGCCAAAGTGGGTAATAAAATCCACACCACAGCATCTTGTATGCAGTCCCTCTGCCGCTTTGTCCCTCTGTTACCTCGTCCCTCTGCCTCCGCATAAAAAGACAGTTGCCGGTAGTTGTAACTGTCTTGTGGATGGTTCTGTTGAGTTGTAGATTATTGAAGATGGTTGTAGTAAAATGTGTATTCATCTACTGACTTGAAGCATCTTTTCTGGTATAATGCTCATGGTAGCACAATGAACCTTGAAAATGGAATCAAACAGGAAGTCTTGCGGAAAGGACTTTACAATGCTAAAGAAAATCCGCAGACCCATAATGATCAACGGGGTGAAGACTTGGATTTCCGCTGACACTGAACAAGAGTATGCTGAAAAGCTGTTGCAGATGTTCGGTTGCGGTAATGCTGCACCGAAGGTGATCGGCCACGATTTTGAGCAATACGCTTGGAACTGGTATAACATCTTCTCGAAGCCGAATGTCAGCTATGTGACTGGTTTGACTTATCGGCGACAGCTTGAACATCACATCCTCCCCCTGTTCAAAGACAAACTGGTTGAGGAAATCACCACCGCTGACATTCAGACCTTCTTCAACAACATGGGGGATGAAGTCACAAAAGCCACAAAAAACAAGGCACGAAGTGTGCTCAACATGATTTTCAATCAGGCTCTTGACGATGGCCTCATCACAAAAAGCCCGCTTGACAGTCGGAGCCTTCGCATCAAGGGCAGGGCCAGCACCGCAACCGTGCCTTATTCCGTGGAGAGTATGCAATACCTGATCTCCCACATCGACAGCATCAGCGGCGACAGGGACCGGGCTTACATCGCTCTGGCGGCGTTGCATCCGCTTCGCCCCGAAGAAGTGCTCGGCCTCCAATGGCAGGACCTCGACTTCAATGCTCACACCATCCACATCCAGCGGACGGTCACTCACCCATCCCGAAATCTGGGCATGGTGGGTGAACCGAAGACCGAAGCAAGCAAGCGGACCATCACCCTTGTGCCGCAGGTTGAAAAATACCTGCTGCCCACGCTCCCCCATCACTTTGTGCTGGGCGGGGAGAAGCCCTTGTCCTACATCCAGGTCCGCAGGATGTGTGCGAGAATCCAGAAGGAAATCAACTTTCCCGAACCCATCCAGCCCCGCCGCTTCCGCACCACGGTTCTCACTGACATTTACGATGTCACCAAAGACATCAAGAGTGCCCAGGCCGCCGCAGGGCACACAACAGCGGCCATGACATTGAAATACTATGTCAAGGGTCGTGAAACCAGCCAGAACACCGCCTCCCCCATCGTGAAGGCGTATGGAATTGATGACTGAATTGATCGGCACAAATGCCCAAAAGCCCCTGTGCCGCAGGCGTTTTCAGCCCCCGCAAGAGCCTCAAAATTGATAACTTGATTGATTTTGGGGATAGTTCGAAGCGGTGAGGTCGTCAAATTGCATCAACAGCATGTCGAATCCTGCAAAAACAGGCATAAAAAAAACGAAATCCCGCAATCTCTTGCAGGATTTCAATGGAGCTGATGGCCGGATTCGAACCGGCGACCTCATCCTTACCAAGGATGCGCTCTACCTACTGAGCTACATCAGCGCATTCGCGCTTCGGCTTCGTCGAACGCAAGTGTTATTATACTACAGTCAATTCGAAAAAGCAATAGGTAATCCGCAAAATAACAGGGCTGTCTCAACTTTTTACATTTCCGGTCGATATGAGGGCCTGCCGATCTGCCGCAGGCCCCCATTGTCGCTTTGGTCAATTCGCCTCTTCCTCGGCCTCTCGTGCGGACACGGTGAAGGCATCCTTGCCCAGCAGGCCCAGGCGATAGTTGAAGGGGATATCGGAATTCGGGAAGCGCTGGAAGAAAAGCTTGCGAATGCGCTCCATGACCATGTTGCCGGTCTTGTAGTTCACAGTAGGCAGCAACAGTGCGATTACATTGGCGCTGAAGTGGGTGATAATATCGCCCTTGCGCAGGTTGTCGCGCAGTATGTCCACCAGGCCGTTCATGATGTTCTCCTGGCGAATGCTGTCGTAGTTGCCCTCCTCGGACTCGCCCACCATGATGATGCCCAGGAACATTGTAGTGCCCAGGCGCTCCAGGTTGCGCATTTCCAGGTTGTAGATGGCCTTGAACATTTCGTAATCGCACACGAAGGCGCCGCGCTCCATGCCGCTGTTGTGCAACTCCTGGCGAATGGCTTCCAGGTTTTCCTTCAGCGTCTGCCGGTTGCGGCTCATCTCCTGGTAGAAGGCGGCCATTTCGGGGCTGGGCGGCGCGCCCAGGTAGCGATAGGTCAGGTTGGTAGCGTGCTTGTACTGCACCAGCGCGTCGCTGGTGCGGTTCATGCTGATCATTGCCTTCATCAGCTCTATGTGCAGCCGGTCATCAAAGCTGTCCACCTCGAGGGCGGTGCGGCACACGCCGCAGATTTCGTTATATTCCTCCGCCTTGCGCAGTAGCTCGATGTAATTGTATACCGACGTGAGGTACTGGGTGTGCAGCTGCTGGGCAAAGCCCGTATCGCCGTCCAAATCGCCAGTCTGGTAAAGGTCGCCCTGGTACAACTCCAGGATCTGCTGGTACATTTCCCGCTGTCGCCCGGCATTCCGCTCCTGGGGCACCTCGTCAAACAGGTCCATCAGCTCCAGCGCGTCAATCTTCATGTCCGGAAGGCTCTGCCAATGGTAGGCGCCACGATCGGACACAATGCAGCTGCCCATGCCCTCGGACATCTGGTTCAACAGCGTGCGCATGCGGCTGACCAACGTCTTGAGGGCGTTTTCAGGGTTGGAAACGCTGTGCTCAGGCCAAAGGGCGTGCAACAGCTGAGAATTGGGCACGGAACGGCCCCTGTGCAGCACCAGGAACTCCATCAGCGCGGTCCCCTTGCGGGACTTGCTGACCGGGTTTTCAATACGCTGTTCGTTAATATAGATGAGGAAGCTTCCCATCATTGTAATCCGCACGGTATCCGCCATGTGGCCAATCCTCCAATCGATAAGGGTGTTTCTTCTATTATAGCGCCTTCAGGCGGTCATACTGCTCGAAGACCTCGTTTGCCAGCTTCTCGCACTCGGGGCCCATCGGCGCGTCCGTATGGCCCTTCAGCATGTCGCTGAGCGCGCACACCGGCTTGAAAATCGGCGTCAGCGCCACATTGCCGGTGGAGCCCTTCAGCGCATGGGCCGCCTCGAAGGTCTTTTCGGCGTCCCGCGCATCCATCGCCGCCTTTAGCCTGGCAAAGCTGCCGTCCACGTCATCCTTCACCATGCCCACAACCTTCAGGTAAAACGGCTCCATGTTCATGCAACGGCCAAGGCCCTCATCCACGTTTGCGCCATAGGCCCTCAAAGAATCGATGGTCAACATAAAGTATAACCTCCGGTGGTTTGTCTCAAATACTTCAGGGGATCACAGGCGCTTTGCCAACGTCTCGGGGCTGACGGCGTAGGTCAGCGCCACCTCGCGGGTAATGTCGCCCGCCCGGTAGAGCCGCTGCAGCTCGCTGTCCATGGAGATCATGCCCTGTCCGGCGCCGCCGAATATGGCGTTGTCGATCTGGTGGGTGCGCCCGTCGCGGATCAGGTTCTGCACCGCGGGGTTCACGGTCATGACCTCGAAAACCGCCACCTGGCCGCCCTCCTTCTTGGGCACCAGTCGCTGGGAAACCACGGCCCGCAGCACCATGGACAGCTGCATACGCACCTGAGCCTGCTGTTCGGCGGGGAAGGTATCCAGTATGCGGTCCACAGTCTTGGACGCGCCTGTGGTGTGCAGCGAGGACAGCAACAGATGGCCGGTCTCGGCCGCGGTGATGGCGATTCGGATGGACTCCAGGTCGCGCATCTCGCCCAGCAGGATCACGTCCGGCGCCTGCCTCAGCGCCGCGCGCAGCGCGCGGGCGAAGGTTGGCACGTCGTTGGGCACATCGCGCTGGCTGACCAGCGACTGCTTGTGGTTGTGTATGTACTCGATAGGGTCCTCAATGGTCACGATGTGGCCGTGGCGCTCGGTGTTGATGCGGTCCACCATGCAGGCCAGCGTGGTGCTCTTGCCGCTGCCTGCGGGGCCGGTGACCAGGATCATGCCGTTCAGGTTCTTGGTCAGCTCCATCACCAGGTCCGGTATGCCCAGCGACCGGGGATCGGGCAGGCCGAAGGCCACCATGCGGCATGTGGCCGCCACGGTGCCGCGCTGCACATAAGCATTGCAGCGGAAGCGGCTCAGGCCCGCCAGCGCGAAGGAGAAGTCGTCGTCGCCCTCCTCGTGCAGCTTGGCGATGTCGCGGTGGGCCAGCTCATAGGCCTCGCGCACCAGCGCCTCGCTGCCCGCGGGCTTTACGATGTCGTCGGTCAGGGGCTTCATATCGCCCTTGACCTTGCAGGTCACGTGCGCGCCCGGTATGATGAATATATCCGAACCGCCCAGCTCATAGGCCTTGCGCAATATCTCTCTCAGTTCCATATGTCCTCCGTTACCGCCGTCAACCGATGCTCGCGCCAGCGCAGCCTGTCCTTATCGCCCAGGGGCAGAACCTCCACGGCGCAGCTCAGCGTGCGCAGGCCGTCGGAAAGCTCCCAGCTGACGATCCGGTCCTCCTGGCCCATCAGCATGCCGTCCGGCAGGTTGCCCCGCACCGCGGCCAAATAGGCCTCGTCGGAAAAGGTCGATGCCGCGCACCGGGCCAGCGCCGCGTCCAGCTCGGCCACGCCGCGCTCCGCCTTGTCGTTCAGCGCGAATCCGGCGGCTACCACTTCGATGCTGCGGTCGCTCAGCTTGGCGTCGTTGCGGGCGTTCATCAGCGCCAGCATGCCCAGTACGCCCATGCTCAGTATGACAATAATCAGTATCAGCGAGGCGGCACCGGGGCCAAAGGAAACGTTCATCTTGCGCCTCATGACTGCGCCACCCCCTTGTATCGCGTACAGGTCAGCGAGAACAGCTGCTCATCCTCCGCCCGGGCGGCGTCTGGATTGCGCAGCTTGTAGAAGGCGCTCACCGTGCCGGACCACAGCTCCCCCGCCTCGGTGGGCTCAGTCTTGCCATCCACATACAGGGTATAGTCGCCCCGGTCCAGGGTCCACGCGCCGTGGGAGCTGTAAAAGCCCATATCCGCCAGCGCCTGGTCGACGTCCCCGGCGGCGTACAGCGACTCCGCCACGTTCTGGGCGTCGGCGACGGCCACGGATTCCACACCTGAACGCACGGTCATGTTCCTGGCGGTGACGAATACCCGCACCAGTACCGTGGCGGACAGCATGAAGAAGAGCACCGCGATGAGGATCTCCACCAGGAGCACATTGGATCGATTTCTGTTTCTCATCTCGCACCTCTTCTATTGCGCACAGCGCAGGGCCACCTGCACGGTCTCCCGCACGCCCTTGGCGTTGGTCATATTCACCGTCAGCAAGCCGTTTTCCAGGCTGGGCTCGAAGCTCTGCGCCGGGCAGATGGCCGTGCCGGATTCGGGCCTGAAATCGCCGTCGTCGCTGGTAAACCACTCGTACATATTGCCATCGTAGCAGTACAGCCAGGTGACGTAGGTCTCGCCGTCCAAGTCCTCCCGCATTGCCAGCGTCTTCACGCCGTTGTATTCGCCGATTTCCATGGCGCCGCTGGTGTCCTCGGCACGGATCATGCTGCGCACATAGGCGCTCAACACGCGGTCTTCATTGTTGGCGGTGGAATGATCCACCGTATTGCGGTACATCTGTGCGCCCAGAAGCACCATCAGCGTAGACATCACCGCAAACAGCCCCAGCAACACGAACACAAATACGCCCTGCATACTGTGCTGTACCTTCCTGTGTTTTCCGCTCACGAATCGCTCGCCTCCACTTCCGTTACAGAAATATCGGGCATCAGATTCGAGCCGAAGGAATCATACCGTACCAAATATCTCGACTGATCGTAGGCCAGCCCGTAGTGGGTGCGCAAATATTCCAGGTCGGTGGGGTAGGCCCCCTCCACCGCATAGCAGGTCAGCGCAGCGTTGTGCACGGCTTCGGTGACAAATTCCGTCTGGGCCGCGCCGCTGCTGCTGCCCACGCGGTTGACCAGCATCCACACGCCGCCCAGCAGCACTATCATCAAAAGCACGATCGCTATTTCCCGCTTGTATGCCATTCGCCCATCGCCTCCTTAAACAGCTATGAGTGAACCCATCAAAGCATGCTGGACAGTATGCCGGCCATGGGCAGCATCACAGACAGCAGCACCGCGCCGATGACCACCGCCAGGAGGGCGATCAGGGTGGGCTCGATGATGGCCACCAGGCGGTCGATGCCTTCCTCGACCTGCTCTTCGTACAGGCCGGCGATCTTGGCCATCACCTGGTCCTCGCGGCCGGCGGCCACGCCCATGCGGATCATGCGGTCGTGCAGCGGGTCAAACAGCTTGGAATTGGAAATCGCGTCGGCAAAGGCCGCGCCGTTGTCCAGGTCCCTGCGGATGCCCTGCACCTTTTCGGCGGCCTCGCCGTCGGACAGCACGGAGGGCAGCAGGCGGAAGGCCTCGTTGGTGGGGAAGCCGCTGTGCAGCATCATGGAAAGCACGCTGGCCACGCGGCTCGAAGCCAGTTTCATGCTCAAGTTGCGCACCGGTGGGAAGACCTTGCGGATGAAGTTCAGCACGCTGTCCCGAGCGCTGGTCTTCATCAGCAGGGCGCAAATCACCACGGCCAGCACCACCACGGCCACCAGGGCCAGCACCACCCAGCCGATGGTGGAGCCCAGGCGCATCAGCGTACTGCCAGAGGCGGACATCTCGGCGCCCATGCTGTTGAGCACCCGCTGGAACACAGGCAGCACCTTCCACAGCATGATGGCGATGATCAGCACCAGCATGACGCCCAACACCAGCGGATAGGTGATGGCGCCGATCACGGAGGAGCGGATGCGGTCCTCGCGGGCGTAGTATTCCGACAGGTCGTTCATTACGCTCTCCAGCTGGCCGGTCTGTTCGCCGATGCCCGTCATCTCCACCAGGTAGGTGGGCCAGCGGTCGTCGCGCTGGAGCGCCTGGTACAGCGATCCGGTCTCGTTGACAGCCTTGCTGACGTTTTCGTACAGGTCGGCGTACTCGCTGCCCCTGGTCGTCTCCGCCAGCGTCTCCATGCCGTCATAGAGCGGCAAACCTGCGCTGAGGATCAGCGCTACCTGGCTGCAGAAGCTGGACAGCTCCGCAGATTCGAGCCCACGTTTCTTTCCGGCCATGTGATAAACCTCCCGTTACTGTATGTATTGGTTTGGATTGATTGTAAATGGAGTAGAAATCAGTAGAATCGCTCGATCGTGTACTTTTTCGCGTCGATGCAGCCAATCTCGTGGGTGGGGTCGCAGAAGACCTCCTTGCCGTCCACCACGGCCACCGTCCAGGCGTGATAGTACTTGTCAGCGTAGCCGATCATCAGCTTGGCCGGAATGCCCTGCACCCGCAGCATGCATACCATGATGGCCGACAGGTCCTGGCAGACCCCGGCGCGTTTGTCGAAGCATTCGTCGATCTCCGGCAGCGTGCCTGCGGGGATGGTCTTGGCCCGCACAAAATCATAGGAAAACTCACTCCTCATGAAATCCAGCACGGCGTTGTACACGTCGCCCTGGGTGGCCAACTCGTCGGATTTAATCACCGCGTTGGTGGTGCGCACGTAATCCACATACTGGTTCGGCACCAGGAAGGCCGCGTTCTCATCCGCCAGCTTCGCCGACAGCACCACCTTGCCCTGGGCGGAGTACTTCGACCCCTTCACGTTCTCGAACAGGGCGAATTCGTATTTGCCCGAGCCCAGCTGCAGCGGGAAGACCTCGTAGTCGCCGGCGTTGTCCAGGTCGTAGGTCAGCTGCGCGCCGTTGTAGGTCACGCGCATCTTCAGGCCGTGGTTCGTCGGTGCGGACACGCAGCACATGACATAGCCCTGGTCCATGTGGCTGGCATCGATGATCAGCTTGCCGTCCGTCTGAACGTCGGTACCCGAGCTCTCGGGCCAGACCGCGTCCTCCGAGGAGGCATGGGCAACGATGCCTATTCCCAACAGCAATGTCAGTAAGACAAATACAAATCCCACACGAAGCAAATACGAACAGCGCATGGCTTTCATTCCTTTCATAATTTCGCAATTTAAATTATAGCATGTTGATGGTTGCAATGCAACGCCTTGGTAAAAAAATAACGGTTACACGTATAGGTTACGTATTAGCTTTTACATAGAGTTTACAGTAAAATTTGCCGAATTCATTTCCACCGTATTTTCAAATCCGCGTTTATGTAGTATAATTAATTATAACATCGTAAAAAAAGGGGCTTTGCCCCCTATAACCCGAAGCGACAGTGCTGAAAGGATCATAGATGGAAGCTATACTGTACGCAGAGATATACCTGTTCTGTATCATCATTGTCTGGCTGTGCAAATACTGGTCGGACCAGCGCTCCTCCAATTCCGCGTCGGAGCGCTGGCTCCACTTTGCACTGGTGGGCTTTTTGGTCAGCTTTATCGCGAACTTCCTGTTTACGCTGGTCACCCGCGTATTTCCGCCGTTTTTCCTCACACGCCATGCCGCGTGGTTTTTGAAGACGGTCTACCACATCATGCTGTGCTGCGGCGTGTTCGCGTGGTGCGGCTATGCCGACACCGAGTGCCGGGGCAACCTTTTCACCACCCGCAAGAAGGTCATGATCTCCGCCATACCGCTGGCGCTGATGGTAATACTGGTCATCAGCAACCTGTGGACCCACGCCCTGTTCGTCATCAACGAAAACGGCTATATCCGCGGGAAGCTGTTCCAGGTGGAAATGGGCCTGCTGGTGGCGATCACCGCTTTTTTCAGCTTCAGGCTGCTGAGCCACTCCCGCAGTGAAACGGACCCCATCAAGCGCAGCCACATGCACCTGGTGTCGTCCTTCCCGCTGTGCCTGCTGATCGCGTGGCTGCTGACCCAGGCGGGCGAGGGCTTCCCGATCATCAGCGTGGCCATCACCATTGAGCTGCTATGCCTGTACATGGGCACCTCCACCCAGCAGATCTCCATGGACAAGCTGACCCAGGTGAACAACCGCCAGAACCTGCTCAGCTTCCTGGAGTACAAGTGCGTCAACCACTCCGAAAAGCTGTTCCTGTTCATGATGGACCTGGATTACTTCAAGACCATCAACGATACCTACGGCCACCTGGAGGGCGACGACGCGCTGATCCGGGCCTCGAAGGCCCTGAAGATGGCCTGCGGCGACAACTTCCGCCGCCGCCCCTACATCGCCCGCTACGGCGGCGACGAGTTCATCGTGGTAATCGAATCTACCAAGCAGGAGGCCGACCGCCTGCTGGAGAACATCCACACGAACCTGAAAGCCCTGAACGAAGAATCCCACAAGCCCTACACGCTAGCCTTCAGCATCGGCGTGGGCGAATACCACCCTGGCATGGACGCCAATGCCCTGATCGAGGCCGCCGACAGCGAGCTCTACAAGATCAAGCGCGCCCGCCCGCCAAGGACCGGCGAGGGCAAGCGATAATTCCCAAAGGGATTGAAAAGATCCTTCGCTCTGCTCAGGATGGCACATTGCATAACGCAGTCATCCTGAGCGGAGTGAAGGATCTTTTTTCATTGCACCTGTTCAGTCGGGCAAATTCTGAATTATCGAGCAACAACTCGATAATTCAGAATTTGCCTGCGACTGAACAATTACCATACATCAATACCTGAGGAACGCGCAATACCCCTTGTAGGCCTCCCACAGGTCGGCCTTGGAGACCAGCTCCCAAGGGGCGTGCATGGACAGCACGGGCACCCCGCAGTCGATCACGTTCATGGCGTATTCGGCGCAGAACTTGGCGATGGTCCCGCCGCCGCCGACATCCACCTTGCCCAACTCGCTGGTCTGCCAGCACACGTTCGCCTCGTCCATCACACGGCGCACGGCGGCCATATACTCGGCGTTGGCGTCGCTGGCGCCGCTCTTGCCCCGGGAGCCGGTGTACTTGTTGAAGCACACGCCCTGGTTCAGCATGGCGGCGTTCTTCTTTTCAAATACGCTGGCATAGGTGGGGTCGAAGCCGGCGCTGACGTCGCTGGAGAGCATGCGGCTGTTTTGCAGCGTCCGGCGCATGACCAGATCGCCCTCGTAGCCCATCAGCGCAGCCAGCTCGGCCACGGTGTTTTCAAAGAATCGGGAATTCATGCCGGAAGCGCCCTCGCTGCCGATCTCCTCCTTGTCCGCCAGCACCGCGCAGAGGGTATGCTCGGGTACGTCCTCGAAATCGGCCAGGGCCATCAGGCTGGGATAGGCGCACACCCGGTCGTCGTGGCCGTAGGCCAGTATCATGCTGCGGTCCAGGCCGGCGTCCCGGGCGCGGCCCGCGGGCACCACCTCCAGCTCGGCGGAGATGAAGTCCTCCTCTTCCACGCCCCAGTCCCGCTTCAGCACGGACAGCACCGCCCGCTTCACCGGGTCCTTCTTCGAATCGCCGTCCGCGCCGCCCTCGGGCTGGCTGCCGATCAGTATGTTCAGCGCCTCGCCGTCCACGAACTTCGACGCGACCTTGCCCATCTGCTCCTGGGCCAGGTGGGGCAGCAGGTCGGTGATGCACAGCACCGGGTCGTCGTCCGCCTCGCCGATGGACACCTCCACGGTATCGCCATCCCGCTTCACGATCACGCCATGCAGCGCCAGGGGCAGGGCCAGCCACTGGTACTTCTTGATGCCGCCGTAGTAGTGGGTGTCCAGGTAGGCCAGGGCCTCGTCCTCGAACAACGGGTTTTGCTTCACGTCCAGGCGGGGGGAGTCGATGTGGGCGCCCAGTATGTTCATGCCCTTCTCAATGCTCTGGCGACCCACGATGAAGGCCATGAAGCTCTTTTTCATCCACTTGCGGTACACCCTGTCCCCCGGGCCCAGGGGCTCGCCGGTCTTGATCAGCGTGTCCAGGTTGCGAAAGCCCGCGGCCCGGCAGATGCGCTCCGCCTCCGCGGCGGCCTCACGCTCGGTCTTGGCGTTGTCCAAAAATGCCCGGTAGGCGTCAGAGAAGGCGGAAAGCCGCGCCCGTTCCTCGGCGGAATACTGCTCCCATGCGTTCTTGCGGTACATATATTTCCCTCCATTTACAGATACATATCATCAGTATGCGTCTTCAGCCATTTTTTCCAGACCTCGTAGTCCGGCATCTGGGCCTCCACCAGCGCCCAAAAGCGGGGCGAGTGGTTGAACTCGTGCAGATGGCAAAGCTCGTGGACCACCACGTAGTCCAGCGCCTGGGGAGGCGCCATGATCAGCTTCCAGTTAAAGTTGAGGTTGCCCTTGCGGGAGCAGCTGCCCCAGCGGCTCTTCTGCTCCCGGATGGCGACGCGGCCGGGGGTCACGCCAAGTCTGGGCGCGAAGTAATCCAACCGCTCACGGATGCGCTTCAGCGCCACGGTGGACAGCGTCGAGCGTATGGCAGCCCGCACGTCGGGGTCGCTGTCCGGGTTTGGCAGGGTCAGCTGGTATTCCTCACCTACCAGCCTGCCCGAGCGCCGGGGCCCCCGGCGCAGCCGCAGTATACAGTGCTTCCCCTCGATCAGGATCGGACTGCCGTCGGTAACGGGGTGAGCCCTGCGGTCCGCATCCAGCCGCGCCTCGGTCTGGCGCTGCATCTCCAGCAGCTGGTCCGCGCGCTGGCGCACCATTTCGTCCACGTCCCGCAGGCGCAGGTACTTCGGCGCGTACACCCGCAGCCCCGCCTCCGGCAGCGCCTGGAACAGCACGTTCTGCCGGGAGGACTGGATCAGGGTGTATTCAATGCGCCGGTTGCCGGCGACTACGGTACGCTTCATAATTATACCTCCGTAAATTCTGATTTGTCGCGTTGCGACAAATCAGAATTTACCACACCTGCCTGCTCTGCCTTTCCATAAACATCGCCCCGTAGGCCTCGGGGTTCTCCATGATCCTGTACAGGCCGCGGATGGCGCAGCCCTCGGGAGCGTCGGCCACCCGGCAGGGGATGCCCAGCGCCTGGCCAATCCGGCGGTCCAGCTCGGTCATCACTGCGCCGCCGCCGGTCAGCACCGCGCCGGCATCGGTCAGGTCGGCGGAAAGCTCCTCCGGGGCGCTGTCCACCACGGTGTTCACCAGCCGCGCCAGCTCCCCCACCACATCCTCGCAGGCGTCCAGCACCGGCTTGGTCTCCACATCGAAGTTTACGGGCATGCGCTTGGCCAGGTTGATGCCGGTGGCGTGCATGATCACGTCCTTCGGGGCCTTGTCGGGCATGGCCGTGCCCAGCGTGTTCTTGATCTCCTCCGAGGCCAGCACCCCCACGCGGTAGCCGAAGTCGCTGCGCAGTATCCGCCGCACCCGCTCGTCGATGCGATTCAGGCCGTAGGGCAGGTAGCCGAAGGCCGCCACCCTCCCGAAGGTGAACAGCGTGGCGGTGATCTTGCCCGCGCCCACGTCCACCAGCAGCTTGGCCTCGGGGCTGTTCAGGTCCAGGCCCGCGCCCACCGCCGCCGCGGCGTCCGAGCGCACCAGCAAGGCCTCCGCCGCCCCGGCGTCGATGGCGGCGGTCAGCATGGCCTCCTTCTGTACCGGCCGGGCGAAGGGCGTGCAGGTGATCATCGCGCCGAAGCGCCGCCGGGTGTTCACGCCCTCGGAGCGCTTGAACATCCACTGGAACATCCGGGCCGCGTACAGGTTGTTCTCCAGCACGCCGTCCCGCAGCGGATGCACCACGCTGACGCCTTCGCAGGTGCGGCCGATCAGCCGCCGGGCGATGTCCCCGGCGCAGATGGGCGCGGGGTTCCCCTCCCGGAAGGCCAGCGCCGCCGGGGCGCTGAGCACCGGGCCGTGCTTCAGCTCCGCCATGCGCGCGGTCTGGGTGCCCAGGTCAATGCCGATATCCCAACGCATTGTCTATACCTCCATAGTATGCCATCTAATCTCGATTACCCGCCAGGTAACCTTCGTTTTTTGCAGTTCGCAATCGACTAAAATTCCCTCCGCTACTGAACCACTCGATTATGCGGTATTTCCTTAACCCTGTCATACAGATCCTTCGCTGCGCTCAGGATGATACCGGTCGAGCCGAAAGGCTGTCATCCTGAGCGCAGCGAAGGATCTTGTTTCGTCCGCCCTTCACCACGGCAGCAGCCGTTCCCCCTTCACCAGGCACGCCCGCTCCGCCAGGGCGGCCAGGGGGTCGTCGGAGTGGGAATCGGAATAGAATTCTTCAATCCGTGCGCCGGGAAACCGGGCGTGGAAGCGCCTGACCTTCTCCTGCCCGTGGCAGTTGGGGCCGTAGAAGTGGCCGGTATGCTTGTCCACCGGCGAGCCCATCACGCAGCCGATACCCAGCTTCGCGCAGGCCGGGCGAACCAGAAACTCCGGCGAGGCGGAGATCACCACGTCGTCGTCCCGGTGGCGGGGCGGATACCAGGCCTTGACCCGGGACATGTTTTTCTGCCAGAAGGCGTCCACGGCGGCATCCACATCGCCGATGAGGGCCAGGAAGTGAAGCATCCGCTGCTTGAATGCCTGCTTTTTGCGCAGGCGCAACATAAACAGCATCCCGTTGACCGCCTGGGCGGGGATGTCCCGCCACATGCGGGGATAGCGACCCAGGCAGAAGGCAAAAAAGCGGGCGGTGCTGTCCCCCCGCAGTATGGTATTGTCAAAATCGTATACGTTCATGGAATCACGCTCCGTCCGGATGGGCTCTGTCTGTTATTCTCCGCCCGTGGCCGGGAATCCTGCACGCTGGAAATTTATGACTTTATGCTGGCAAACGCTGGCAGGCCGGTCCCCGGCCGCGCTACGAAAACGCCCGTCACAGAGCCCATTTCCGCCCTGTATACACACCGGCTGAATTATGAAGCTGGTTTGAAGTGAATTTTGAATTTCAAAGGGCGGGTTGATTTTGCGGCCCGGCGCTGGTAAAATAGCTGATATCACCGACATGGAGGATAATGACAATGAAAAAACGGATAAATAAGCTTGTCGCAGCGCTGCTGGCGCTGTGCCTGCTGCTGGGCGGCGCGCTGGGCGCGCTGGCCGAGCAGGACGATCCGGACGTGGTGGGCGACCTGCTGCGCTACCTCATTGGCGTGACCAAGGAGGAGGAGGACACCATCATCGCGGATGAGGCCGAGGACGCGGACGACAGCGTGCAGTACGTGGTGGACGGCGATGATGAAGAGGAAGAGGAGATCGTGGTGGACGAGCATGTGAACGTCACCGACCTCGCCATCACCCAGGGCCTCTCCGAAGACTGGCTGAACATACTGCTGCTGGGTACCGATGCCCGTGGCAACACCAAGTACCTGCGCACGGACACGATGATCGTGTTGTCCATCAACGCCAAGGCCAACAAGATCAAGCTGACCTCTATCATGCGCGACATCTGGGTCCAGATTCCCGGCTACGGCGGGCAAAAGCTGAACGCGGCCTGCGTATACGGCGGCCCCGAGCTGACCATCCGCACGATCAACGAATACTTCGGCCTGAACATTCAGAAGTACGCGCTGGTGAACATGCAGTGCCTGGTGCAGATCGTGGACACCCTGGGCGGCATTGAGCTGAACGTCACCCCTGCCGAAAGCGGCGCGATCCGTCGGCTGAACGCCTCCAGCGTGGGCGCGAAGGACGGCTCCGGCGAATACATATCCGACGCCGTGCCCTCCGGTGATAACGTTCTGCTGAACGGCAAGCAGGTGCTGGCCTATTCCCGCATCCGCAAGAGCGATTCCGACTACGCCCGTACCAACCGCCAGCGCAACGTGCTGGTGGCCATTGCCAAGAAGATGCAGAGCGTCAGCGTGCTGCGCCTGGCGGGCATCGTCACCACGATGCTGCAATACGTGGAGACAAACCTCGGCTTCAACGAGATCATGGACATCGCCGGCGTGTGCATGAAGATGGACCTGAACAAGATGTCCGAGTTCCGCATTCCCGCCGACGGCACCTACGATTCCGGCATGTACGGCAACACCTGGTGCATCAAGCCCGATTTCGAGGCCAACGCCAAGGCCCTGTACGCATTCATCTACGAATAAAGCCCAATATGCAGCGGCGGCCCCCGTGCCGCCACCGTGAGAGTGCCTCCCCGGGCGTCACGATGGCGGTCCGGGGGCCGCTGCTGCAAATAGCTGATACCAATTCAACCTAAACCTATAAAATCCTGCGGTGCCTTTTCCGCCATGCCGGCGTTGAAGCCCCTTGACTTGCCGAAATACCGTCATCCCGGCAGCGTAACGATAAACGTGGCGCTGCTGCCTTGTTCGCTCTCGGCGCGAATATGGCCCTTGTGGGCCTCGGCGATGGTACGGGCGATGGCCAACCCCAGGCCGTTCCCGGCGACGGCGCTGTTGTGGGACAGGTCCTCCCGGTAAAAGCGGTCGAATATCCTTTCCAGGTTCTCCGGGGCGATGCCCGCGCCGGTGTTGTACACGGTGATCACCGCGCCCCGGCCCTTTTGGACCAGGGACAGGCGAATCAGGCCGCCCTCGCCCGAATACTTCAGGGCGTTGCTCAGCAGAATCACCGCCAGCTGTTGCAGCATGGCCTCGTCCCCGCGAATGAACACGCCTTCGGGCACGTCCGTCTCCAGCGTCCTGCCTGCTTCGAACACGGTGCTCTCGAAGGGCAGCGCCACCCCCAGCAGCGCCTGGGACAGGTCGAAGCGCTTCATCTCGGCGGTGACCGTGCCCTTGTCCATGCGGGCCAGGGTCAAAAGGCCCTGCACCAGGTTGTCGGTGCGCTTCACCTCAGACTGTATGTAGCCCAGGTATTCGTTGGGCCCCACCTGCCGGGAAAGCAGCTCGGCGTTGGCGGAAATCACCGCCAGGGGCGTCTTGAACTCGTGGCTGGCGTCCCATACGAATTGCTTCTGCCGATCGAAGGACGCCTGCACCGGCTGGAGCATCCGACGGATCAGCAGCCAGGCCCCCGCGCCCAGCAGCAGCCCGGCCAGCGCGGCCACCAGCGCCGCGGCGCGCAGCATCCGCTCGGCGGACAGGAACTCCAGCCGGGCATCCAGCACGATCAACAGCCGTTCCTCGCCGCCCTCCCCATCGTCGATGAGGCGGTAGTACTGGGTATCTATGCGGCCCTCGGTCTCCCCCACGGCCAGCACGGCCCCGGCCATGGCCTGCACCTGGGCGTCGGTGTACAGGTCCGATCGGTCGCTGCTCCATTCGGTGACGTTTCCCGCCCCATCCAGGCGGATGGTGTAGGCATTGGACAGGCTGGCCAGGGAATTGCCCCCGGGCATGTCGATGCCGGGCCGCTGGGGCGGGGTTTGGTCGCCCTCGGGCCTGGGCGGCGGCGTTTCGCCATCGGCGGGCGCCTGTGCCGGCAGGCTGCCGTCGCTGCCGGCTGCCGCGTCGCCCCCGCTGTCTGCGGGCGCCTGTGGCGGCAGGCTGCCGCCGGTAGGCGCTGTATCCCCCTCGGGCTTCGGCGGCGGCGTCTCGCCGTCGGGCAGGTCGGGCGGCGCCTGCTGCATCTGCCCGGGCCGCTGGCCCCGGTTTTCGCTGAGCACCGCAAGGGCGGCGCGGGCCGAGGTGTCGATATTGCGCAGGTTGATGGCCCGTATGGACAGCACGATGCCCACCGTCACCAGCACCAGCACGCAGGCCACCAGCAGCGTCAGCCGGCGGCGCAGCGTCTTAATCATGGCTCTCCTCCAGGCTGTAGCCCAGCCCCCGGGTGGCCTTCAGCTTCACCTTTGCGCCGATGAAGCTCAGCTTCTTGCGCAGGAAGGACACGTAGACCTCCAGGTTGTTGTATTCGGCGTCGCTGTCGTAGCCCCACACCCGCTCGATCAGCATCTCCTTGGGCAGGATCTGGCCGGGGTTGCGCAGGAACACCTCCATCAGCTGGTACTCCTTCGCCCCCAGCTTCACCGACTGGCCGGTGACATCGTTTTGCAGCTTGCCCTCCTTTTCCGAGAGGGACACGCCGTCGAATGACAGGTTCATCACCGGCGCGCCGTCCCCCCGGCGGGTGATAGCCCGCAGGCAGGCCACCAGCTCTCCCATCTGGAAGGGCTTGGGCAGGTAGTAGTCCGCGCCGCCCTCCAGCCCCCGGATGCGGTCCTGGAGATCGCCCCGGGCGGTGAGCATCATCACCGGGGTTTTGACGCCCTCGGCGCGCAGCTTTTCCAGCACGGTGAAACCATCCATCCCCGGCAGCATCACGTCCAGTATCACGGCGTCGTAGGCCCCGGACAGGGCGCTGTCCAGCCCCTCCGGCCCGGTGTACACCGGATCCACCACGAAGCGCTCCTGCTGCAACAGCCGGCACACCGCCGCGGAAAGGTTCTTTTCGTCTTCGACCAGTAGTATGCGCATGGGAGCCTCCTTATCGACTTGGTTGTAGCGGCGACGCCTGCGCCGCCATATTTCCCTGTTCAACAGTATACCATGATTATCCACCAAAATCAAAACAGAAAGATCCTTCGACTGCGCTTCGCTTCGCTCAGTATGACGACCTGCATTCGGTGTCATACTGAGCGGAGCCGCGAAAGCGGCGCAGTCAAAGGATCTTTCACAGGCTGCTACAATGGCATCAGAAGCGGTCCATGTGGTAGACCGGCTTGGCCTCCTCGACCCAGGCGTTGACCTGGTTGTCATAGGTCTCGGCGGTCTTGTCCTGCAGGGCGGCGTCCTTCACGGCGTCGGCGATGTCCTCGAGGGCCACCGGGCCGGGGGTGATGTCGCTGAGGTAGTAGATCACGTGAATGCCGTTCTGGCCATAGACCGGGCCGCTGATCTGGCCCACAGCCGCGATGGACATGGCACCCTCGGTGAAGGCGGGGTCCCAGGTGGTGGAGTTCGCAGACACGGCATAGCCGTTGGTGGCAGTGGGCTCGTTCTGCATACCGGGGTCGGCGTTGTACTTCTCGATCAGGCTGTTGAAGTCCGCGCCGCCGTTGAACTCGTCGATCACCTGCTGGGCCTGGGGCAGCAGCTGGCTGTACAGGGCCTCGATCTCAGTGGCGATGTTGCCGATGTCGGACTGGATCTCCTCGCGGCTGCGGGGCTCGGGAGTGGGCTCGGGCGTCACTTCGGGAGTCGCTTCGGCCTCCTCGACGGGCGCTTCCTCAACCTCGACGTTCGCGTCCTCGATCTCCACGGGCACTTCGGTCTCGGCGGGGGCGTCCAGGGCCTCCAACTCGGCGTTCAGGCTGTCCAGAGTGCTGTGCAGCTCGCTGTACTGCTTGGCCTGTTCGTCGTCGAACTTGATCAGCACGTGCTTCACGGCGCGATAGCCTTCGGGGTTCCAGACGATGACGTTGCCGCTGTTGCGGGCGTTGTTGTAGCTGTAGTCGTCGGCGTAGCTCTCCTGGGCCTCGGCCACCATGGCGTCATACTTGGCCTGGATGTCCTCGTCGGTGACGGCAACATCGGCGGTGACGTAGTTGTACAGCTGCTCATCCACGTAGCCCTCGATGGTCTGCTGGGCCAGGGCGTCCTGGGTCATGCCGTAGGATTCCAGGGCGGCCAGGGTCTGCTCGCGGGCCTCCTCGTCAGTGGCGTCCTCGGCGGCGAAATAGCTCCTGTAGGAGTCGACGTAGTTTTCGAAGGTCTCGGCGGCCTCGGTCTGCAAACGGGCGATGGTCTCGTCGTCCAAATCGCTCAGGCCCAGCGCTTCGGCCTTGGCGTCGATCACGGCGCTGCGCACCAGGGACTTCAGTATGTCCTCCTTGATGCCGTCGGCATAGTCGTCGATGGACAGGCCGTACTGGGTGTAGGCGCTGGCCGCAGCCTCGTACTCCTTCATGGCGTCGTCGCGCCAGATGACGCCGTCCTCGCCGAACTCGGCCACGACCTGCTTCTCATAGTAGGGCTTGTACAGCTCCACCAGGGCCTCCAGCTCGGCCACGCGGGCGTTGGCCGCGTCCAGCTGGGCCTGGAGATCGTCCTGGGCTTCCTCGGCGAACGCCGGCGCGCTCAGCGCCAGCAGCATGGCCAGGACCAGGCTAAGCAGCTTCTTCATATTCATATACATTGCCTCCATTTCGTTTTTCCGCCATCGCGGAACATCGACAAGAATTATAGCACACGGCCGGAAAATGCACAATGAAAAGGAACAATTATTTATAGTTCATTTACAAATTCCCCGCGCGTGGGGCATCGCCTGCGTCCTTCCCGCCGCCGTTCATCGCCTCCAGTCGCAGCGCCGTGTACAGCATGGAAGCCTCCCGGAAACGCCGGGGGTCCAGGCCGCAGCGGTCCCTGATCCGCCGCAGGCGGTACTGGACCGTGTTGATGTGCAAATAGCAGCGCTGGGCCGTAGCCTTCAGCGACATTTCCGACGCGAAGTACAGGTTCAGCAGCGCCCGGTCCCCCTCGTCCAGACCCCCAAGGCACTTTTGCAGGTAGGCGTCGGCGGCGGTCCGGGAGACGCTGCCGAGCAGTATCTCCAGGCGCACCGATTCATAAGTGGCGAAATTATCGCCGGCCTCCAGGCTTTGCAGTGCCAGCTTCGCCGCCCTGAAGGAAAGATCCTGCCGGGACAGCCGCCGCGCCGAGCCGATGCCCACGCGGATGTCCCCCGTCCAGTCGAGGGCCAGCTTTTCCAGGGCTTGCGCCCAGCGCGCGCCGTCCCGCTCCCGGACCAGCAGTACGTATTCGTTGGGAAAGCGGTAGGCCACCAGGCACCTGCCCATCGTCCCCACCACCGCCTGCACCGCACCCTCGATGGCAGACAGCGGGTGGGCGTGGGCCTCCTGGAGCTGCACGACCATGGTCCGCCAGGCCTCGCCCCTATCTGCCAGCCCGTTCTTCTCCAGCACCTCCGCGATAAACGCGGGGCTCACCGTCTCCCGGTCGATCAACGCCCGCACCAAATAGCCCGTCTGCGTGCGGATGTCGTAGTTTCGGGTGTCGATCTCGTGCTCCCGGAGCAGCAGCAGCGTGAGGCGCTGGGCCAGGTCGGCGTACCTCTGCACCTCTTCAGGGTCCCCGGTGATGCCGATGACCGCCACGGTGCTGCCGTGGAAGCGTATGGGCATGTTGATGCCGCGGCGCTCATTCCGGTCCGGATCGTCCCGCCGAATGGTGACGATCTGGCCCGCCTTCGCCGCCTCGTGGCCGCCCTCGTGATAGCCGCCCACCCGGTCCGGGTCGGTGCTGGCGCTGATGCGCCCCTGTACGTCGATGAAGTTGATGTCATGGCTGCAAATCGTCTTCAACGTATCCACGATCTGCTGTGCCAACTGGGTGCGTATCTGCGCGGGCATGGGCACCGCCTCCTTGTCTTATATGACATATTATTCTGATATTATCGTCGCTATATTGTTATCAATAATATATCACAATATAGCGAAAAATGCTACAATAAGCTCAGCAAATAAACAACGGGGAGGTTATACACATGAGGTTCCTGTTTGCATCGGATTCCTTCAAGGGCACGCTGACCAGTGAGCAAACCGTCGAGCTGCTGGCGTCGGCGGCGAAAGCGGTGTTCGGCGAGATCGAGTACAGCGGCGTGCCGGTGGCCGACGGCGGCGAAGGCACCACGGACGCGGTGGTCGCCGCGGAGAAGGGCGAATGGATCGAGACCGAGGTCTGCGGCCCAATGATGGAGCCCGTCCGCGCCCGCTACGGCAGGCTGGACGACCACCGGGCCGTCATCGAGATGGCGGCGGCCTCCGGGCTGCCCCTGGTGCCGCTGGACAAGCGCAACCCGCTGAAGGCCACCAGCTACGGCACCGGCGAGCTGATTCGCCACGCGCTGGATCAAGGCTTCACGGACATCTCCATCGCCATCGGCGGCAGCGCCACCAACGATGGCGGCATGGGCTGCGCCCGGGCGCTGGGCGTGCGCTTCCTGGATGCCGACGGCCACGAGCTGGAGGGCCGGGGCGAGGACCTGGAGAAGGTCAGCGCCATCGACGTATCCACGCTGGACCACCGCCTGGCCAACGCCAGGATCACGGTGATGTGCGACGTGACCAACCCCCTGTGCGGCGAGAACGGCGCCACCTGGACCTTCGGAGCCCAGAAGGGCGCGACGCCGGAGATGCAGGCGCGGCTGGAGGCGGGCATGGTGAACTACCGCGACGTGCTCCGCAAGCAGTTTGGCATCGACCCCGACGCCATACAGGGCGCTGGCGCGGCGGGCGGCCTGGGCGCGGCGCTGGTATTCCTGGGCGGCGAGATGAAGTCCGGCATCGACACAGTGCTGGACCTGATCGGCTTCGACCAGCGGCTGGAGGGCACCGACCTGGTGGTCACCGGCGAAGGCCGCACCGACTGGCAGAGCTGCTTCGGCAAGGTGATGCAGGGTGTGGGCGAGCGCGCCGCAAGGAAGGGCGTGATCGCCGTGGGCCTGAGCGGCTCGCTGGGCCGGGGCGCCGCGCAGATCTTCGACCACGGCATCGCCTCGCTGATGACCACCGTGGACGCGCCGATGCCGCTGGAGGAAGCGCTCGGCCGGGCCGAGGAACTCTATTACCTGGGCGCGGTGCGCATGTTCCGCTTCATCAAGGCGGGCATGGACCTGAAGAAATAAGGAGGGCGACACCATGTATGACTTTACCACCCTTGGGGCCGTGGTCGGCCTCGCCATCGCCATCGTACTGATCATCAAAAAGGTCCACCCCGCCTACAGCCTGATCCTGGGCGCCCTCGTCGGCGGCATCATCGGCGGCGGCGGACTGGTGACCACGGTGAACACCATGGTCAGCGGCGCCCAGAGCATGATGTCCTCGGTGCTGCGCATCATGACCTCCGGCATACTCGCCGGCGCGCTGATCAAGACCGGCTCGGCCCAGAAGATCGCCGAGACCATCGTCGACAGGATGGGCGAGCGGCTGGCACTGGCAGCTATCGCGCTGGCGACGATGATCATCTGCGCGGTAGGCGTTTTCATCGACATCTCCGTCATCACCGTGGCCCCCATCGCCCTGGCCATCGGCAAGCGGGCGAAGCTGAACAAGCAGAGCCTGCTGCTGGCCATGATCGGCGGCGGCAAGGCGGGCAACATCATCTCCCCCAACCCCAACACCATCGCGGCCTCGGAGGCCTTCGGCGTTGACCTGACGTCGCTGATGTTCAAGAACCTGGTGCCTGCGGTGTTCGCGCTGGCCATGGCGATACTGCTCTCCACGATGCTGTCCAAGAAGAAGAACGGCCTCGAGGTCGCCCAGGGCGACATCGAGACCAGCGACAACGCGCTGCCCGGGTTCCTGCCCGCCATCGTCGGCCCCCTGGTGGTGATCGTGCTGCTGGCCCTGCGGCCCATCGCCGGCATCTCCATCGACCCGCTGATCGCCCTGCCCGTGGGCGGCCTCATGTGCATGCTGGTCACCGGCAACATCAGGGACGTTGTGGGCATCACCGAATTCGGCCTGTCGAAGGTCGTCGGCGTGTCCATACTGCTGATCGGCACCGGCACCATCGCCGGCATCATCAAGGCCTCCGCGCTCGACGTGATCGCCCTGCTGGAGAAGCTGAACATGCCCGCCTTCGTGCTGGCCCCGCTGGCCGGTATACTGATGGCCGGGGCCACCGCCTCCACCACCGCAGGCGCGACCATCGCCGCCCAGACCTTCGCCCCCACCCTGATCGAGCAGGGCGTGCCCGCACTGGCCGCCGGCGCGATGGTCCACGCGGGCGCGACGGTCGTAGACTCCCTGCCCCACGGCTCCTTCTTCCACGCCACCGGCGGCAGCGTGAACATGTCCATCGGCGACAGGATGAAGCTGATCCCCTTCGAGGCCTGCGTGGGCCTGACGGCCACCCTCATCAGCGTCGTCATGTTCCTGATTTTCGGATAAGCGGTTTTACAAAATGCAACCGGCCGGCAAACGCCGGCCGGTTGCATTCTGTATCATTGACCATATAAAACAACACAGCGATCCTACAACAGGACCGCTGTGTCTGGCGACGCGGAAGGGGCTCGAACCCTCGACCTCCAGCGTGACAGGCTGGCATTCTAACCAACTGAACTACCGCGCCATATAGTGGGCCTTCAGGGACTTGAACCCCGGACCGATCGGTTATGAGCCGACTGCTCTAACCACTGAGCTAAAGGCCCTCAATCCCCAATGGCAGAAAAAAGATGGCGACCTCTACGGGACTCGAACCCGTGTTACCGCCGTGAAAGGGCGGTGTCTTAACCGCTTGACCAAGAGGTCGCGTTGGTCGGGGTGACAGGATTCGAACCTGCGGCCCCATGCTCCCAAAGCACGTGCGCTACCAAACTGCGCCACACCCCGACAATGGAGGCTGTGCCTCACAAGCAACAGAGTAATTATATCATGCCATTCATCGGCGTGTCAACCCCCTGCGGGAGATTAACGGAAATTTCGGAATTCCCGCATAAAAGGGACACTACATAACAGTATCAGGGCGTGTTTCTATCTTTTTCACCGCACCTTTAGCCGTTGCTTGAAAACGAATGGCTCCTTTCCACCCGCGTTTCATCTTAGCAGCATACGATCATTGTCCAGTTCTCTTCCAGAGCGCTCCCGGAACAGGTCCAAAAGGCCGGAAACAGTCATGCTTTCGCGTGCCTGTCCCGAAACATCCAATACGATGCGGCCGCTGTCCATGACAATGGTGCGATTGCCCATGGCCAGCGCGGACTGCATGTTGTGGGTAATCATCAGGCAGGTCAGGCCCCGCTTCGACACGATCGTATTCGTCAGCGCCAACACCTTCTCCGCCGTGGCCGGGTCCAGGGCAGCGGTGTGTTCGTCCAGCAGCAGCAGCTTCGGCTCGGCGATGGTGGCCATCAGCAGCGAAGCCGCCTGTCGCTGGCCGCCGGAGAGTAGCCCCATTCGGGTCTTCAGGCGATCCTCCAGGCCCAGGTCCAGTTCCTTCAGCAGCTCCCGGAAATAAGCGCTGTCTCTCCTATTTACCGCGAAGAAGCTGCGGCTGGCCTTGCGCGTGTACGCCAGCGCCAGGTTCTCCTCGATGGTCATGTTCGGCGCGGTGCCCCGCAAGGGATTCTGGTACAGGCAGCCGATGTTCAACGCGCGCTGGTAGTCCTTCTGCCGGGTGATGTCCTCGCCGTCCAGCCAAATCTTTCCCCGGTCCAGCCTGAATTTGCCCAGTATGGCGTTGAACAGTGTCGATTTTCCCGCGCCATTGGACCCCAGCACGGTGATGAAATCGCCCCCGGCGACCTCGAGGTCCACCCCATTGAGCGCCACCTTCTCGTTGGGCGTGCCGCGCTCAAAGGTCTTTTTCATGCCGATGAGTTTGAGTCCCTTCATACCGTCTCCTCCTCCCTGTCCGCGCGCCGCTGGGCGGCCAGCCGCCGGAGGCGGGGGATGGTCAGGGCAATCACGACGATAATCGCGCTGAGCAGCTTCACCGCGTAGCTGGGCATATCCACCTTGTAGGCGACCTGGAGGATCACCCGATAGACCAGCGAGCCCGCCACCGCGGAGATAATGCCCAGGGTGACGCCCCGGTTCCCGAAAAACACCTGGCCGATGATCACCGAGGCCAGCCCCACCACCAGCATGCCCGAGCCGAAGTTGAGATCGGCATAGCGCTGCTGCTCACAGAGCAGCGCCCCGGAGAACGCCACCAGCGCGTTGGAGATCATGATGCCCAGCACCCGGGACCGGTCGGCGTTGATGGAGGAGGACCGCACCATCTCCTCATTGTCGCCCGTGGCCCGAATGGCGATGCCTGTGCGCGTGCGGAAGAACACCGCCAGCAGGATGACGGTGACGACCACGATCAGCGCCGTCACGATCAGGGCGCTCAGGTTGCTGTTGAACTTCCTGTCGCCGGTCAGCGCAGCCATGAAGCTCCTGAACGATTTGTAAAGCGTTTCGCTGGCCACCTGCGTCTCCGTCCCGGCGCTGTTCAGTTCCGTACGCTGCAAGTACAGGTTGGACTGGCCGCCCAACAGCATGAAGTTGACGGTGTAGAGGCCCGTCATGGTCAGTATGCCGGAGAGAATCGGGTTGATCTCCAGCTTCGTCTGCAAGAGACCCGTCACCAGCCCTGCCAGCGCGCCGGCCAGCAGCCCGCACGCCAGCGCCGCATATGGATGTCCTGCGATGGCGACCACGGCGCAAACGCACATTCCGGCCACGAAGCTGCCGTCGATGGTCAGGTCCGGCGTGTTCAATATCCGAAACGCCACAAATACGCCCAGCGCCATGGGCGCGTAGATCATGCCCTGGCTGAGGGCGGATACCAGCAAACTCAAAGTGTTCATAGAGCGCCTTCCATTCTGTCGATGGGCGCGGGACAGGGGGAAAGGGCTCCCCGTCCCGCTGATTCGTCCTGTTATTCTCCGAAATGGCTGGTGCCGTCGGCTTCGACGAGCACGTTGTAGGCAGCCAGGATGTCGTCGGACACCTCGATGCCGATGCGCTCAGCCGCCTGAAGGTTCACGAAGCGGGCGTAGTCCGCCAGCGTCTCATAGGGGATGTCCTCCGGCTGTTCGCCGCCCGCGATGCGCGCCACGATGGACGCCACCTGCCTGCCCAGCTGCACATAGTCCACGCCGATGGTGGCAAAGCCGCCGTCCGCCACCATGGAATCCGCCCCGCAGTACACGGGGACGCCGTATTCGTAAGCCGCGTCGATGTAGGTGGACATGGCGGAGGCGATGGAGTTGTCGTTGCCGGTGTACAGCGCGTCCACGCCCCTGGAGATCAGCGTCTCGACCGCCGTCTGCAATTCCGACAGGTTGGCGATGGAGACCTCCTCGTAGGCGATGCCGTTCGCGTCACAATAAGCCTTCGCCGCGTTGATGGTGGAGACGGAGTTGGTCTCCGAGGACGTGTACAGAAAGCCGATGAGCCTGTAATCCGGCTGGAAGTCCGAGATCAGGTTCACGATCTCAGCGGCGGGGATGTTGTTCGAGACGCCGGTGATGAACCCACAGTCGTCGCCAGTCAGGCCGGCGGCCACGGGATCGGACACCGCCGCGAACACCACCGGGATGCCGGTGTCTTCAAACACCATCTTGGCGGACTGGGCGGTATTGGTGGCGATGGGCACCAGGATGTCCACCCCGTCCGACTTCACGTTTTCCAGGATCGTGGAAAGCGCCGCGGAATCGCCCTCGGCGTTTCGGGTGACGATCTCAAAGTCGATGTCGCTGGCTTCCAGCTCGGAGACGATGGTGTCCCGGATCTGGTTGAGGGAGGTGTGGCTCAGCGGCTGGACAACGGCCACGCGCACGGTGTCGGCAAGCGCGGCGCCGAGGGCGGATAGAACAAGCGTCAGGATGAAGGCGGTGCAGAGGATGCGGCGGAAGATGTTGTGATGGAACATGATGCTACCTCCTTGATGGGTCGATATATCACAGGCCCGCGAGAATCTGATTCGCGAGGCGCGTGTGCTTTTCCAGGACGGCTGCCGAGGCCAGCAGGGCTTGGTGCTCCGTCTCCGTCAGCGGCAGCTCGACGATGCGCTCGATGCCCCGACGTCCGACGACGCAGGGCACGCCGCAGTTGATGCCACCCAGGCCGTACTCCCCCTCCAACCCGACCGAGAGCGGAAGCACTGCCCCGGCGTCGGTCAGGATCGCCTGGCACAGCCAGGCCGTCGCCTGACCGATGCCAAATTCCGTGGAGTCCTTGCCCTCGATGATGTCCATGCCGATGCCGTGGGTGCGTTCAAGTGCCTGCCCGGGGTCGAAGCCGGGCACATCGGGGGCAGCCCTTCCCCCGATGCGCAGCGCTGAAAAGGGAATCATTGAGGAATCGCCGTGCTCGCCCAGCACGCAAGCTCCCACGTCATGCCGCGCCACGCCGGTCTGTTCGGAGAGCACGCGGATCAGCCGCGCCGTATCCAGCAGCGTGCCCGTGCCGAACGCCCGCAGGCGATCCAGGCCCAACAGCGCCCTCAGGCATCCCGAGATGATGTCGCAGGGATTGGTGATGCTGATGAGCAGTCCGCCGACGCCGCCTGCGCGAAGCTGGCCCGCCAGCTCATGCGCCATGCGCACGGAATCTCCCAGCAGATCCAGTCGCGTCTGCCCCGGCGCCCTGGCCTTGCCGATGGCCACCACGGTGATATCCGCATCGGCGCAATCGGCGTAATCCCCGGTGTAAACCCGCGTATCATACGGTGGAAAGCTCAGCGCGTCGGCGATGTCCATGGCCTGCGCCGACGCCTTTTCCGGCAGCTTGTCGATCAGTACGATCTCGTCACAGACGCTTCCCGCCGCCAGCGCACGTCCAACGTGGGACCCGACATGTCCTGCGCCTAAAATCGCGATTTTCGCGTGCATTGGTCTGCCTCCCTTTCGAATGATTGTCAACGTATCCCTGAACGCTTCGCCAGGCCTGCGGCAACAGAACCCGCCAACCCGGAGATCGTTTCGTTTTCCTGATCGTGTACAATTCCAATAAAAAACTGCCCCAACAAATCATTGCTGGGACAGGACGTAATATTCCTGCGGTACCACCCGGCTTGGCGCATAAGCGCCCGCTCTGCGCATACATTCCATATGCCGGCCTTGTTAACGAAGTGCCCGCTCCGTCTCGCATACTCGCCCGACGGCTTTCTGTTCGCCCTCGAAAGACCATTCATCGCTATCGTCCTGCCGTGCTTCCACCATCGACGGCTCTCTGCAAAGGACTCAACGGCGATTACTTACTCTTTCTCATTGGTTTTGCATATTATACCGTGTTCCCAATGTTGTGTCAACTCTTTATCACGTTAAATTATATCGACACACTGGGTTGTCCCATCCCGAAAACAGGTCAAACGCCTGTCTCTTTTTTCCCGCTCTATAAAATCCAGTCTGTCATACCGCTGCCGGCCAACTTCGGGCCTGCCTGTGTCCGGCGCAGGAGAAGCGGTCAGCCCCAGGATCCGCATGACATCCTCCGCCTTTTTCATGCCGAGCTTTTTATAAAATGGGATGGCTTTTTCATTCGCAATAAGATACACCGCGATGTCCTTTTCTCCGCCAGCCAGCTGATGAGCGATTTCCATCAGGCGGCTGCCGATGCCCTGGCGGGTATAATCCCTGTCCACCCCCAGATCGGTGATGTACAGCCAGTAGGCGTAATCTGTCAGTCCGAACAGTACGCCTACCAGCAGGTTCTGCGCATTGCGGGCTGCAAGGCTGATGGATACTGTCTTTACCAGCCGGGATATTCTCTCCTCAAACCGCTCTCTGGGATACTGGGAGCCCAAATCGCTGCGCTTGAGAAAGTTGATGTATTCCCCCGCTGTGAGACGCTCTTCCCGGATCGTGATTGTGGGATCGTGGTCTTTAAGATACGATTCAAACTCCGGCGTCCGGCTCCAGTACCGGACGCCCCAGCTTTCAAAGCTCCACTCGTCCATGTACGCATTGCACTCGTAATCCACATACCAGATCAGCCCGTCCCTCACCACGAAATTGGTGGGAAACCAGTCGATGTTCAGCCCGGCAGCCTTCGCCTTTTCGGCCATGTCGCGCACCTGCGGCAGGTAAGGTGAGACGGATATTCCGTCCCGCACCAGTTCAAAGATGGTCGGGCCCTCGATGTACGTCTTTGCGATGCGCTCGTCGTCTATGTCGATGGCCAGCATCTGCGGGATGCGGATGCCCGCTGCTTTCAGGCGTTCGTATCGTTTCAAAAAAAACGACTACCTCCGATAGGCCTGAAGCGTATCCAGAAATCTGAGGAAAGCAGCGTCCATTATCCTGTCACGCCTGTAGACGAAAACCACGTTCAATTTGGAGTATGGGTCATAAATCTCGTATTCCCGCATCAGCCCTTGCGCAATGTAGGCGCTCACCGCGCTCCTTGGTAGATACCCATACCCGATTCCGGCACATATATTGGCGATATTTGCGCTCAAAGAATTCATCTCGTGAATGCGATTATGGAAGGTCAGGGAGCGGGATGCGAGCAGCAGTTCCAGTCGGTTGCGAAAAACACTGCCTTCGGGGAAGGTGATGATGGGCGCTTCGGAGAGAATCGTATCGACTGGAAGTGCTTCTCCCTTTGAACTGCCCACCAGCACCAGGTGCTTTGTGCAAAAGGGGACTTCCATGAGTTCGGCGTTCAATGTTGGTCCAGCGATAAAGGCGCCGTCCAGTTCACGGTTGAGCACAAGCTCGCCGAGCTGGGCGTTCATATCCGTGTGCAGGGACAGCTTGACCTCGCCATACATGCCATGATAGGCGGACAGCAGCTCGGGCAGGTCCTCCAGTACCATGGCCTCCAGTGAACCGATCTTTAATTCACCCTTCGGCTCATCCATGTTTTTGACCATATTCACGGCTTCTTCCGAAAGCCTCAGAAGCCTCACCGCGTAATCGTAAAACAGCTTTCCCTTGACGGTCAGGGTGACTCCCTTCCTGTGCCGGTAAAAGAGAGGCTCCCCCAGCTCTTCCTCCAGCTGCTTCACACGGCTGGAAAGGTTGGACTGGGCGTAGCTCAGTTCTTCCGCCGCTGCGGAAAAGCTGCCCGTATCCGCCGTCTTCACAAAGAAGCGCATGCTTTGAAGATCCATGAATGCCACCCCCTAAAGTATATAAAATACAGATACTAAAATAATAAATCTCGTAGTTTATTTTATGCCAAAAGGCTGATATAATCAAGCTATAAAATAATCAAGGAGGTAACATCCATGCTCAAAAAGTTTCTTGCCATCCTGCTTTCCCTCATGCTCCTGGCCTGTGCCTTCGCGGCTCTGGCGGAAGAGACGCATGCCGACGATGAGATTGTGGACTGCATCTACACCCTGGAGAACGCCATGGAGACGCCCATCACTTCGCTGTATGTCTACGAATCCAGGGGACAGAACCTGGTGCCCGACGGCTTGAAGCCCGGCGAGCAGATCCAGGTGAACGTCTCCGGACGCTACCTCCGCACCCCGAACCAGACCCTGTACACCGTGGAGTTCGTGGCAGACGGCGAGACCTACGCCATCCGCACGCTGCATGTGGAGGACCTGTTCAACGTGCTGTACCTGAAGGGCACGGACGCGGTCTCCGGCGCGACGGCCGTCTCCTTCACCAATCCTGACGGCAGTGCTCAGCAGGTGGCGGAAGTGGAAGCGCCCGGCGAGGACGAGATCGTCACCCGGACCTACACGCTGGAGAACGCCATGGACAAAGAGATCACCGAGCTGTACGTCTACAAGTCCCGCGGCGAAAACCTGGTGCCCGACGGCCTCCAGCCCGGCGAGCAGGTGCAGGCCGAGGTGTTCGGCTACTACCTGCATACCCCCAACGAGACGCTGTACACCGTCGAGTACACCACCGAGGGCGAGAAGTTCGTCAACACCTACAGCATCCGGACGCTGCACGTGGAGGACTTGTTCGAGGTGCTCTACCTGACCGGCGCGGACGCCGTGGCTGGCGCGACGCCTGTCGCCTTCGCCAAGCCCGAGAAGTAAGATTCGACCGACGCCGCAGGGTAGCGTATGTCCCCTGCGGCATTTCATCAAAAGCAATGAATCTGGATAAGATCGACAGAAGGCTTGGAATGGTGTTCGCCATTCTCTCCGCGGTGTTCTTCGGCACCATGCCGCTTTTTACAAAGACCGCCTATGCCTATGGCTGCAACGCTTATACGGTGGCATTTGGCAGATTTCCTGATCGGCGCGCTGGGGAGTGGGGTTGTCATCACAATACTGCACGATATCAGCTTCCGTATTACGCGGTCTGAGTTTCAAAAGCTGGCGGGGCTCTCCGTCTTTTATGCCGCGACGCCTGTTCTGCTCTATGAAGCCTACCGGGGCATCAGCACGGGCCTTGCGACCACGCTCCACTTCACCTATCCCATCATCGTGATGATGATCGGGGCGGTCGTCTTTCGCAACCGGCTCCACGCAAGGCAGATCATCTGCCTCTTCATCTGCATCGCGGGAATCGCCTGTTTCTACAAGCCGGGGCAGGCTGAGAGCGCTTCTGGCATGGTGCTTGCCGTCGCGTCGGGTTTCACCTACGCGCTCTATATCCTCTTTCTCGGACGGAGTGGTTTGCAGCGGCTCCATGTCATGGTGGTCACATTCTGGATCTCCCTGCTGTCCGCAACGGAGATCGGGCTGGCAGCGCTGGTGGGAGGCAAGCTCATACTCTTCATCCCGTGGCAGGGCTGGCTGGCCATCGTGGGGCTTGGGCTGTTTGCTACGGTGCTGGCCCTCGCGCTGTTCCAGCTCGGCGTGTTCCTGTGCGGCGACGTGAAAGCGTCTTTGCTCAGCACCTTTGAACCGCTGACCGGGGTGATCCTCGGCGTCCTCGTATTCCATGAAACGCTCATGCCGCGCACCATTGCGGGGATCGTGTTGATACTTCTGTCTACACTGCTCCTGGTGATGGACCACAGACCCGGTTAATGAATTCATTATTACTGTTCTCGCAATACCTATCGTCCCATCACTATCCCATCTGGCACGGTGCGATACCCCGCCCGGTGCCCACCTTTCTAGAGAGCTACGACCTGTCCGGCAAGAAGCTCATCCCCTTCAATATCCACGAGGGCAGCGGCCAGAGCAGCACGGTTTCCGAAATCGCAGCCTCCGCACCGAACGCTGAAATGCTGGAAGGCATCGCCATCCAGGGCAAAGTAGCTCAGAACGCACCGGCGAGGTGCTTGCCGATTGGCTGCGCGAAACAGGATTGAATTGATCGTGAATTTGACGGCTATTGATCTCCCTGTCAGCTTCGTGATACACGGAAGCCGGCAGGACTTTGTGTTTCATTAGTAATTCTCAAACAATTATTAAACATACACCTCAATGCACAAGTAACTGGACCGGGAGACAAAGCGGCGTCATGCCGCTTTTCTTTTTGCCCGCATTTGATAATTACACGCAGATGGGCAATAAAAACATGGCAAAAGTATATCATGTACTTAGTGTCTACTTCCATGCCACAATACACTGTAAAAGCAGTGCATCCAGCCTGAAATGTGGTATAATAGATGCAAGGGAAATGACAAAGAACCGCGAAAAACCATGCATCTAGAGGGCGAAATGTACAAGCGAAAGCTGAATCAGGTCAGTCTGTTTGAGAATCCGGCAATGTTCGGAGGCATAGCGCTTGACCCAAAGAACGAGTGGGTGAAGCTGGCAGGGATCATCCTCTGATGGGTATTCGAGGAGAAATACGCGGAGCAGTTTCCGTCGGGCACCGGGCAGCCGGCGTGCAGTCTGCGGATGGCGCTGGGGTCGCAGCTCATCAAGGAACGGTACCGGTTTTCCGACGAGATGACGGCAGAGCACATCGCGATGAACCCGTATCTGCAATACTTCATCGGAATGACGGAGTACCGGCAGAGGGCGCCGTTTGATCCGAGTATGATGTCGCGGTTCCGGCAGCGACTGACGCCGGAGATGATGCAGGATGTCAACGACGTGATCATTGGACGCAAGACCGCGGAGCAGATTGCGAACGAGTCAGAGGACCACGATGACGACTCCGGGGATAATTCCCCGGGTGGCGGAGGTGATGCCTGCCAAGAGCCTGAAGCGGAAGAAGCGCCCAATGAAGGCACGCTGATTCTGGATGCCACATGCGCGCCGCAGGCGATTCGCTTCCCGACCGATACCTCACTTTTGAACGAAGCACGGCGAAACACCGAAGGGATCATAGATTCCCTTCACGCTGCAGGTCTCACGGACGGCAAGAAACCCAGGACGTACCGCGTCATAGCGAAAAAGCAATACCTTTGTCCCCCAGGGTGTGTTTCTGAATGGACACCCCACGATATGGTACACCTTGCATGAGAAAACGACAATGTAGTGGTGGCGGCCCCTGCGCTGCCACGGCTTAACAGCTCCGACGGTACAGGCGGTCCCGGGGATACGACCGAAAAACGGGCCACCGCTCCGTTTCCAACCACGCGAGCTCTTTCCTTTCTGTCCGGACTATCATCGGATCGCCCCAACGGTCAAACCCTTCAAAAAGTATCTGCGGAAAAACGGATAGCTGACGAGGATCGGCAGTATGGTGATCACCACCATCGCCATGCGAAAGCTCTCCGTAGGCAGGCTGCGCATCACGGCCCCGGAGATATTTTCGTTGGAGGCCATGAATTCCACGTTTTTCTGCAAATGATAGAGGACATACTGAAGCGGAAAGAGCTCCTGATGGTTTGACCCCAGGTACAGCATGGCATAATACCAGCTGTTCCAGTATCCAAACGCTTCAAAGACCCCGACCGTAATCATCACCGGCGCGGAAACCGGCGCTACAAACCGCCAAAAGACCTGGAATATGGAAGCGCCATCCAGTTGAGCCGATTCCAGCATCTCACCGGGGATATTCTGGCGGAAATAGTTTCGCATCACCAGTATATACCAGCTGGAGCAGGCGCCCGGAAGGATCAGCGCCCAAAGGGAATCCTTCAGGTGAAACAACTGCGTATTCACCACATATCCGGCGGCGAGTCCGCCCCCGAAGAACATGGGAATGACCACAATCGCCGTGTACAGCTTTCGCAGCCGGAATTCACGCCGGCTCAGCGCGAAGGCCATGGTGCTGATCAAACCAAGGGACAGCGCCGTACCCACCAGCGTAATCAGGCAGCTGACCAAGAATGAGTGGCCGATGTATTCGAGCCTCGTCCACATATACCGATATGCGTCCAGGGACCACTCCATCGGGAAAAAGCTGTAACCCTTCACCGCAATGGACTCTGTCGACGAAAGGGAGATGATCGCCACAAAGACCAACGGCAGCAGCGCCGAAATACTCACCAGCACAAACAGTGCGACGAGCAGGGCATGGGCAATCGGCCCGGCCTGGTTCCATTTCTTCACAGGCCCACCTCCTGGTCCACATGCCGGACCGCGAAATCGGCCAGCAGCAGAAGCACGCAGCCAATTCCGTTCTGCAAAAGGCTTCCCGCCGCGCTGAAGCCGTAATTGGCCTGATCCATGAGCGCTTTGTAGATATACACATCTACCGTCTGCGTGGTGGACAGGATCGCCCCGGAATTGCGCGGAACCTGATAAAACAGCCCAAAGTCGCTGGTGAAGATGCCACCCAGGCTGAGCAGGCCCATCGTCACGATGACGCCCTTCAGCTGCGGCAGGGTGATATAGCGGATCATCCCCGCCGTTCCGGCCCCGTCGATCGCCGCGCTCTCATACAGCGATTGGTCGATCCCGATCACATAGGAATAGTACAGCACCATGGCATAGCCAAAGCCCTTCCACACGTGGATCAGCGTCAGCAGCCAGGGCCAGGCGCCCGGCGTCTGATACCATGACACGGCCTGCTTTCCAAAGATCCTCAGAAGGGAATTCAGCAGGCCCCTGTCCGTTGAGAGGAAGGCAAAGGCGAAGTAGCTTACGATCATCCAGGACATAAAATGCGGGAACATGGAGGCCGTCTGCACCGCGGACCGCAGACGCCCGGACCGCAGGTAGGACAGCGCAATCGCGAGCGCCACCGGCAAAGCCAGATCCAGCGCCAAAAACGCCAGATTATACAGCACGGTGTTGCGTATCACTGTCCCCATCTGGGGGTTCATGAACAGATACCGGAAGTTATCCAGCCCGACCCACCTGCTCCCCGCGAACAGGCTGTACAAAAAGCCCTTGCCCGGCACGAGGCGGTACTTCTTGAACGCCATGATGATGCCAAACAAAGGCAGATAACAAAAGCAGATATACCACAACACGGTCGGCAGCGAGAGGAGCATCAGCGACCGGTCGGAATGCCGGAGTTTCCTTTTGACGTATTCCCGCTTCTTCATGCCTTCCCCAGCTCCGCTTCATACAGCTTTCTGTAGGTTGTGCACCGTTCCAGCAATTCCCGGTGTGTGCCCTGGTCCAGAACGCGGCCATTCTCGATGACCATGATCCTGTCCGAATGCACCACGGTGGACAGGCGATGGGCAATCGTAATGATGGTTCTCTCCCCGCGAATATTGGCGATGGCCTGCTGGATCTTCGCCTGTGTCATGTTGTCCAGGGCGCTGGTTGCCTCGTCCAGCATCAGCACTCTGGAATCCTTCAACAAAGCCCTGGCGATGGCGAGCCGCTGCCGCTGGCCGCCGGAGAGATTCACGCCATTTTCGTCGATGTGGGTATCGTAGCCCTCGGGCATCGCCTCTATATCCCGGTCTATGCAGGCCATCCTGCATGCCGCGAGCATCTCCGCTTCCGTCATATCCGGCTTAACCAGGCGAAGGTTCTCCCGTATGCTGAGCTGGAACAGGTACGGATTTTGGCTGACGACGGACAGGCTTCCCCGTATGGATTCCTCGTCCAACTCCCGTATGTCCTCGCCGTCGATCCTGACGGTTCCCTCCCCCGCTTCATACAGCTTGCTAATCAGGTTGAACACCGTGCTCTTCCCGCAGCCGCTGGCGCCGACCAGCGCCACGGATTCCCCGGGATGAATGACAAAGCTCATGTCATTCAGCACCCAGCCTGCCGAGGCCTTGCGCCACCGCCTGCCATAGGAAAAGCAGACGTGTTCAAAGCGTATCTCTCCCCTGACGTTATCCAGGTGCCGCTGGCCGAACCGGTCCTTGGGAAATTCCGGGCTGCTGATGATGGCGATTACCCGCTCGGCGGAAAGCTCCAGCCCCTTCACAAACTCCATCAGGGAGCCGATCAACTGTATGGCGGTGATGCCGATGTTGGAGCGATAGTTGAACAACACCAGCGCTTCGGCGGGCTCGATCTGCTTTTGTGAGATCAAAAGGGCCAGCAGGGCGATAAAGCCGTAGGTGCCGAAGGAGCCAATTTCCATGCGAAACAGCTGGAATACGGCGGATCGATTCTGCATCCTCATCCGCTTGCTGTTGGCGTCCACGATTCGGCGGACGAGCTCTGTTTCAAAGGTGTCCTCGCTGTGGGTCAGCTTCACATCCTTCGCGCCGCGGATCATCTCGCTGACAAAACCGGTGTAGCGTTCATTGGCGTTGCGATAGACATGATCGTCCGCCTTCAGGCGGCGGGTACGGATGGTCTCGATCACGGTCTGCACCGCCAGAATGCCGATCATCACCGCAAACGCAGTGCGGTTCAGGATCAGCACCGCGACCAGTATTCCAATCTTCTCGACAGACTGGGAGATCAAATCCGCCAGCGTATTGAAGCCCGTCGCCAGCTGGGCGGTGTCCTGGGTGAGGCGCTGTATGAAGAGCCCCGTTCCCTTCTGATCCAGGCATTGGCTGGTTATTCTCAGCGCGTGATGCACCAGATCCGTTTCCAGCAGCGTCAGCGTCTTGTTATAAACCACATTGTACGCCCGGTTGCAGGCTATGGCGACCACGTCCGAGACGGCGTTGATCGCCAGCAGCGCTGCCGCGGCAATCATGATCTGCTCGGCTACCCCCTGGGTCAGTGCGACGATGACCCTTGCGCTGATCAGCGGGGCCGCGACCTGAATCGCGACAAGTATGGCCTGCGTCGTCACACCCAGTATAAACCACCACTTATGGGGCTGCGTGTATTGCCAGACAAAGCGAAGGAGGTCGCCCCTGGTCCTTTCGAGCTCAAACGTGTATACCCGACACGCTTTCCCGTTCCGGGTTACGCTTTCCCATTCATTCATCAGATCGATCAGCGGCGAATCTTCCCTGGCGAACGCGCCGGTAAACCCCGTCGGGAGAACGATCTCCACATTCAACCGCCGCCTCCGCTGAAACATTCGCAGGGAAACGGTTGCGTTTTCCCCGCACCGCTCCCTGCAAATGAGCAGGCTCTCCTCGAGCGAAAGCGCGAAGCGCAGCCTTTGTCCGCCCTCCACGCCGACCTTTTCCGCTTCTTTTTCAGCCTGGGCAACGGCCTTGCCGATGCTGTCGTTGTCCAGCTTCCACTTCCATTTCATTGCCGCGTCTCCAGATAGGCGTCCAGCTGACGCTGCGCCTCTTGACGCACCTGGTCCAGCCCGGCGGCTTCCATCTCCTGGCGGATCGACGCGATGGCCTCATCCGGGTCGATGGTTCCCGTCACCAGCTCGGCGAGGCGGTTGCTCCATATGGCGCTCAGGACGGAGCGCTCCGCTTCCATGGTTTCCTTGCCGAAGCTGAAACCCTGGGTATCGCTGAGCTTCGCGTGCCGGTAGCCCTCATAGACCTTTTGCCACTGGTCCGGGTCCGCGAGCACCGCTTCATTGGCCGAAACCACCGACGCGCTGACGGCGGGGCCGGTCTGGAAATTATCCAGGGTGTATTCCTCGCTGCCCAGCTCCGTGCGGATGACGGTATCCTTGTAATAGTTGAAATGGCGGCCCTCGATGCCGTAGGCCAGGGTATCCCTCAGCTGCCTGTTGGTATACAGGAGCTCCATGTACTTGAGGCACGCCTTCACATGCGCCTCCGACGCGGCGGCGTTGACGGCGATGAGCGCGCCCTGCTGCGTGCTGCGCGACATATTCGGCCCGATGAAGCGCACCAGCTTGACATTGAAGCCGACGATTTCCGGGTTCGACCATCCCTTATAGCCGGTCCACGCGGTGCCGGTTCGAACCGGGTTGCCCAGCGAATAGGGCATGTCATCGGTCGTGGCGGCATCCGGGTTGATGTAGCCCAGTTTATACCAGCGATGCAGGCAGCGGAGCTTTTCCATGTATGCCTCGTCTTCCCATACGGGAATGATTTTTGTGCCGTCCGGGGTTCCCGCCTTGCTGTAGGGAATGACCAGATAATTGCCGACGATGCGCTCATGGGTCTGGAACATGCCCAGCGGTCCGCTGCCGGTCAGATAGAAAGGATATTCGGATGGGTGGTCCTCCTTGTACATCTTCAGCAGCGGCTCCAGATCGGCAAAGGACATCTCCTCCGGCAGGACGAGGCCCTTCTCCCCCTCAAAATAGTCGCTGTTGAGCCGGAAAAAGACCTCCGCGCCGAGATCCTTCAGCATTGGCACGCCGTAGACCCTGCCATTCAGCGTGCCGATATCCCACCAGGGGTCAACGGCGGCGTACAGGGCGGGCGCCTCCGTTTGAATCAGGTCGGTAAGATCATAATAGTAACCCAATTGCGCATTGCCGTCAAAGTCGTTGTACCAATCACAGGTGAAAATCATGTCGTAGTACTCGCCCGTGTTCAGGTCAAGGCTGACTTGGCTGTCCGTCTTCATCAGAAGATCGACAGTGACGCCTATCTCCTCTGCGCTGATGGCGTTTGCCCGTTCAAGCACCTCCTGTAAGGCCGCCGGAGCATCCCCGCTGGCGGAGTACGTCCACCAGATCAGGTGTATCGGCTCCTCGGCGCAGGCAGCTACGGAGAGGGACAACAGGGTCATGCATACAAGAGCCGTCAAAAATGCCATGAGAAAACGCTTCATAGTCTTGCCTCCTTATATCCCGTTGCCAGCCGGCAACGCGGTTATACAGCTATTTCATTCCGGGTATTTCCGCAATATAAAGCAGATCATTACTGTCTATTATATAGGAAAACCGATCATCGGGCAACCCCCAAAACATCTCAGGGCAAAGGCATTAGGGGGTGTTTCTAAATGCTTGGAGATGCAGTTTCGAGCGGATTTGCCTGCATTTCAAGGCGATTTTCCGCAGGCTTAGTGGGGTCAAGCGCCCGAAAAACAGTCCAGTGGACTGTTTTCAGTGGTTCGAGCGCCCGGAAAACGCTCCGGTGGAGCGCTTTCAGTAAGAACGGGGCGGAGTTCCCCGTCGAACGGGTCGGTAGCCCCTCGGACGCTAAGTCAAGGGAAATCAACCCAGAAATGCAGGCAAAGACGCCGTAACTGCAACGGCGTTTCCAACCCAATGCATCCTGGCGAATTTACTGTGAAACAAAACTGCCAAGGGCTCTGAAAAAGGGCATACCAATGCCCGGGAACACTCTAGCGGTTATGAATCAGACGGGAGCAGGCGTAA
>CADBVG010000036.1 GCA_902798105.1 uncultured Eubacteriales bacterium | reverse complement strand
AGTTCACTCGACTTGTACTCGTTTCCTCTGTATCGTTTTCAAGGTTCGTTCGCTGTCCGCTCTTTCTCGGTTTTTTCAACCCTCTCTCGCTGACAGCTTTGCCAGTATATCAAAAACCAATCGTCTTGTCAACAGCTAATTTGTGTATTTATCAGACTCTTAACATTATTCCCGTCAATTTCGGCCTATTTTAAAGAAAAGCTGCATAATTTACACAGAAATGCAGGAACGGTGCTATCCTGTTTCTTCTATATATTGCGCAAGTGGAGGGATCATCATGGGAAAGCTACGCGCCGCGCTGTGTCTGCTGTGCCTTATGCTGCTTATACCCGCGCTCATACAGGCGCATCACGTACTTCCGTTGGACACCGGTCCACTGGTATCTGAAAAATACGCCGGATGGTCTGGCGTGCTGAGCCTGTGGATTTTTGAGGGCTGGCCCTGCGGAAATGGCAGCATTGCTCCCTGGCTGAACCAATGCGTCGAATCCTTTGAAAAGCGCCACCCCGGCGTATACGTGCAGCCCCAATTTGTGGACGCCGGCGCCATCGCCTCGATGAACGACAGTGGCATTTTACCGCCGAATATGATACTTTTTCCGCCCAATTTGCTGAAAACACCAGAGGGTTTGATGACAATTGAAGTTCCGGACGATGTCCGGCCGGAGATTCGCCGCTGTGGCATGTGGAATGGCTCGCTGTACGCCGTTCCTGTCGCCATGGGCGGCTACCTGTGGGGCTGGAACACAGCTTTGATCCACGCCATTCCAAACAGCTGGCGCGAGGTCGACACTGCGCTGTCCGTTCCCGCGCCCCAAACCTGGCGACACTGGGATGCCGCCCTGTTGGCGCTTTGCTCGGGACGGTACGCACCTTCTGAATCAAATGGGGCGTCGGAACCAACCCCATCCCCCGCCCATGAAGTGGAACTCGGCCTCACCGGCGGGGAAGCGACCGAACCGGCACCTTCGCCCGAACCCCGCCAAGGTATGACGCTTTCCAGACGTCTGCCTTCCGGTTTTCAGTTTGACGACGATGCCTGGCGGCACTTCATCAACGGTGAATCCGCCGCAATGCCCGTCACTCAGCGGGAGATCCGGCGGCTCCAGTCCCTTTCAGAGCAGGGCAAGGGTCCCGATTGGAAGCTGTGTCCCGGTGACGGTGCCTTTACCGATCAGCTTTTATCCCTCGCCATCCTCAACCAACCAGATACCGACCCGCGCGTAACGCTCTGCCGGGATTTTCTCACGCATCTCCTGTCCGACGAATGCCAATCCAATCTGTTCCGCGTTTCGGCCTTTGCCGTGACGGACGCGCGCTCTGGCTACGACGCCTCAGATCCGCTTGCGATCATGGACGCCGCGCTGCGCGATGCTGCACTGTGTGCGCCGCGAATGTTCGACGGAAAATGGAGCGATCATGCCGAAGCAATTGTTCGGAAATATATATCCGATACCCAAGATGCGCCGGTGCTTTGGAGGCAACTTCGGGATATTATGTCATAAAACCCGAACAATAAAAGCTTAGCGACACCCCAACATCGGAAATCAGTCTTAATATAATAGGTAGAAACTGGGGGGATCCAAGTCGCATTTCAGGTATTGAGCCACACCGGTTTGTGTGATATAATAATTGGGAGTATTGCAGCCGGAGGCGCTCATGAAATCGCTGATTCCAAAAGAAATTCGGGCAAAAACCCTGTCGAACATCATCGTCGTTTGCGTTGGCATCGCACTTGCTGTCACGCTGCTGCACCTGGGCGAGATCTGGACAGCCTTCAAGGCGGTGCTGCACACCATCGCGCCCTTCATCGTCGGATTCATCATCGCCTTCCTGCTGATGCCCATCGTCAACCGCGTGGAATCGCTGTTCAACCACGTGTTGTTCAAGCGCAATCCCCACCCAAGGTTGAGCCGCGCCCTCGCCACGATCATCGCCTATGTCGTCTTTCTGTCGCTGCTCTCAGGTTTCTTCGCGATACTGGTGCCCCAGCTGATCACCTCGGTAAAATCGATCCTGCAATACATCGCCAACTTCGTGTCGATGAACCGGGATACCATCAACCAGCTGCTTCTGAAATACGAATTCTTGAGCATCGAAGGCGAACAGCTGGTGATCGCCTGGGAAAACGTGGTTTCCCAGCTGATGAACTATACCTCGCTGGTGGTCAACAACCTGATGGCCATCTCCAGCAGCATCTATACCCTGGTGTTCCAACTGCTGGTGGGCATGATCGCGGCGTTCTACCTGCTGATGGACAAGGAAAAATACTGCGCCCAGGTGAAAAAGCTCTGCTACAGCCTGTTCAAAACCAGCACCTGCGAAACACTGATCTACTGGACCCGCCGGGCCCACAGGATATTTTCCGGCTTCATCACCGGCAAGATACTGGATTCCATGATCATCGGCGTCATCTGCTATGTTTGCATGCTGATTTTCCGCATCGAGTACCCGCTGTTGATCAGTGTCATCGTGGGCTTTACCAACGTCGTTCCCTTCTTCGGGCCGCTGATCGGCGCCATACCCTGCACGCTGATCCTGTTGCTGATCAACCCGCTGAGCGCGCTGTGGTTCCTGGTGTTCATACTGATATTGCAACAGCTTGACGGCAACGTGATCGGCCCGTTCATCATGGGCGACTACGTGGGCCTTTCCCCGTTCTTCATCATGCTGGCCATCATGGTGGGCGGCGGACTGTTCGGCTTTCCGGGCATGCTGCTGGGCGTGCCGATATTCGCGCTGATCTACGCCATCGTCCGGGCCACCTCGGAAGCCCGTCTGCGGGCTCGGAACCTGCCCACCGACAGCGACGCCTACATAGGTATCCCAAAGGATATAGACCTTGAATTAAAGCAAGAAAGGGAAGAATCCCATGAAACACCTGATATTTGACTGTGGCGGCGTGCTGGTCTGGCCCCGCCTGGGCGAGTGGAACATCCCCTTCGGCATATCTGAAATACTCGGAACACGCGCCCGGGATATTTTCTCCGCCAAATACGTCATAGCCTACGCACAGGCCGTCAAATGGCTGGACGAATCCCAATTGGTGCCGGATATCGAAGCGGAGCGCCGGCTGCGCCGGGAATACATACAATCGATGAACGCGCTGATGGAATGGTACATGACACCTTCTGAGGTCAGCCGCCTGACCGATGACTTCACCGACAACATCAACCGCTACGGCGTATTTGAAGACGTCGCGCCGTGGCTGAAGCGCTGGCAATCCCGGTACCGCCTGGGCATGCTCTCCGACGCCATGCCCTCCATACTGAGCTTCATGGAGCAGTGGGGAATACTCGGCTTCTTTGACGCCGCCGTCATCTCCACCCAGGTTGGCGCGACCAAGCCCGATCTGAAGATGTATTCTGCCATAGCACAGAAGCTGGACGCCGACCCCGCCGACTGCCTGTTTGTGGACGACCGCGTCAGCAACCTGGAGGGAGCGGTGGCCGCGGGCATGAAGGCCGTGCAGATGGCGCGATCCGAATTCCTGCCCCAGACGATCTGGGATGGCCCCGTCGTGAACAGCTTCGAAGCGCTGGACCGACTGATTGAAGCATGAACCATCCATTACCTGATGCCTTCCTGAACAACATGCAAAAACTGCTGGGTGACGAATACCCGGCCTTTTTGCGTGCCATAGACGGTGCCCCGGCGCTGGCTCTTCGCCTGAACCCGAAGCGGCATGGCGCGGATGTCGTTGCAGCGCCATACATCGACGGCCCGGTACCCTGGTGCCGGGATGGCCGCTATCTCGCACCGGCAGGTGAAGCCCGCCCGGGGGCCTCCATCGCCCACGCGGCGGGGGCCTTCTACCTCCAGGAGGCCAGCGCCATGGCCAGTGCCGCCGTTCTCAGCGCGAAGCCCGGCGAGCGGGTACTGGATCTCTGTGCCGCCCCGGGGGGCAAGAGCACACAGATTGCCGCGGCGCTGGGCGACCGTGGCCTGTTGGTGTCCAACGATCCGGAGCCCTCCCGGGCCCAGGCGTTGGCGGGGAACCTGGAGCGCATGGGCGCGGCCAACGCCGTTGTCACCTGCGCGCTGCCCCGCAAGCTGGCCGATCGCTGGCCGCAGTGCTTTGACGCCATACTGGTGGACGCCCCCTGCTCCGGCGAAGGCATGTTCCGCCGGGACCCCGCCTCCCGGGATGAATGGAACCCGATGTCCCCCGAGGGCTGCGCCCGACGCCAGGCGGAGATCCTCGACCAGGCGGCGCGGATGCTGCGCCCCGGCGGTCGGCTGGTGTATTCCACCTGCACCTTCAATGATATCGAGAATGAGGGCAGCGTATCGGGCTTTCTGACCAGGCACCCCGACTTTATCCCCGAGGACTTTGAACTGCCCGGTGCGGGCATGTCCAACGGAGGTATGCTGCGGCTGTTTCCCCACCGCCTGCGGGGCGACGGCCATTTCGTGGCGCGGCTTCGCCGCAGGGAAGAAGGCGTGCCCATCGGGCCAACGCCCGCCGTCCGCCCCGACCGCGCCCTCGCCGCGCATCTGGATACCCTGGACCGGGAGGTCTGCCATCTGCCGGATTACATCATCGGTATGCATATATTCCGGCAGGGCGAATGGCTGTATGCCCGGCCCCATGCCTGTCCCAGCCTGAACGGCCTGCGGGTGATCAGCCCCGGCCTGTGCCTGGCGCGCCTCGGCCGCAGCCACATCGAGCCCGCCCACGCCCTGGCCATGGCCATCGACCCAGGCTGTGCCCGTCGCCGCGCTGAACTGAATGAAGCCGCGGCCCGGGCCTGGCTGCGGGGCGAAGCCGTGCCCTGCGACGGCGAAAAAGGCTGGACACAGGCGCTATGCATGGGTATGCCCCTGGGCTGGGGGAAGGTTTCGGAAGGCGTGCTGAAAAACCACCTGCCCAAGGGCCTTCGACGTTATTCATAAATCCCACATTTTTCTGCATTTTCAGCCAAAAAAACGCCCAAATCAAATTGACAAACTCCCTTGAAAATTGTATACTATAAACAGAATTAATTATTGTATAATTTTTGAAAGGGGATACCACAATGGCCGGAAAGTTTGTCGTCATCACCGCCAAGAACGGCGAATTCACCTTCAACCTGAAAGCCTCCAACGGCGAAGTCATACTGACCGCTTCTGAGACCTACACCACGATGGACGCCTGCGAGAATGGCATCGCATCGGTCAAAAAAAATTCCGGCGTACACATTGAGGATCAGACCCGGGGCGAATCCCTGAAGCATCCGAAATATGAACTCTACAAGGATAAGGCCGGCGAATTCCGCTTCCGCCTGAAGGCTGCCAACGGGGAGATCATCGGCAAATCCGAGGGCTACAAGGCCAAGGCCAGCGCCAAGAAGGGCATCGCCTCCATCGCGAAAAACGCCCCCGACGCGCCCATCGTGGTCATCGAGCCCGAAGCAAAGTAAAACCATCCGTTAAAGCTGCCCGGTGGGCGGCTTTTTTTATTGACATCCCGCGCCGCCAGCGCTTATAATAAACTCATGAACTACCGCACATTATCAAACGTCCATAACCACACCATGTTCTCCGACGGCAAAAACACCGCCGAGGAGATGGTGCAGGCTGCACTCGGCCTGGGCTTCCACACCCTGGGCTTTTCCGAACACGGTCCGGCGGACTATGACGACGCTGCCATGCCAGCGGAGCGAATGGCCGATTACTGCACGGAGATACTGCGGCTGCGGGAAAAGTACGCAGGGCGGATCCATATCCTGCTGGGCCTGGAGCACGACTGGCTCTCCCCGGTGGTCCCGGACAGCCTGGACTACGCCATCGAGTCCGTGCACTACGTACAAAAGGACGGCCAGCTGTGGTGCGTGGACTGGACCCGGGAGAAGCAGGAAACCGCCATCCGCGAGCTCTATGGCGGCAATCCCTACGCCCTCTGCCGGGATTACTTCCGCACCGTCTGTGCCTCCATCGAGGGCACCAGCGCAGACATCCTCGGCCACATCGAACTGGTAATGAAGTTCAACGAGGCCCGGGACCTGTTCGACGACGCCGACCCTCGCTACCTCGGCCCCGCGCTGGCGTGCGCCGAGCTGGCGGCAAAGAGCGGCCTGCTCATCGAGATCAACACCGGCGCAATGGCCAAGGGCTACCGCACGGACCCCTATCCCGGCGCGGCGATGCTGCGGCGGATCAGCGAATGCGGCGGCAGGATCCTGCTGTCCAGCGACTGCCACGACGCCCGCCTGCTCAACCACAGCTTCGGCCTGGCCGAGGCGCTGGCGAAGGCCTGCGGATTCAGGACCGCCTGGGAATACCGGGGCGCGAAACAAGTGGAATATCTACTGTGACGGAGGCATCCATGGAAAAGCGCATTGCCCTGTTCGCGGGCTCCTTCGATCCCTACACCAACGGCCACCACGATATCGTCCGAAAGGCTTCGGCCCTGTTCGACGAGGTGGTGGTACTGATCGGCGTGAATATCAACAAGCGCCGCGCCTTCGACGCCGAGGCCATGTGCCAGGCCATACAGGCAGCCATCGACGCCGACGGCCTGAACGCCCGGGTGGTAATCCACGCTGGCCTGGTGGTGGATTACTGCACCGATCACCACATCCGCTGGTACGTGCGCGGGCTGCGAAATGCCGCCGACTACAACTATGAGGAGGGCAACGCCCAGGTCAATGCGATGCTGAACCCCGGCGTGGAGACCCTCTACCTGCGGGGCGGGGACAATGTCCTCTCCTCCAGCATGATCCGGGAGCTCATAGCCTTCGGGAAGGACGTGAACGAATTTGTGCCCGCGCCCGTCATGAAGTTATTAAAAATGTAGCGGCGTCTGCGCCGCCATATTCCTCCAAAAAAGCTTTGAAATAATACAGAATCGAGAGAATCACATGAAAAAGGTTGGTATGATCTCCCTGGGCTGCGCGAAAAACCGCGTGGACAGCGAAAACATGCTGGGCATGCTGGTATCCCGGGGCTTTGAAATCGTCGGCGACCCCGCCGAGGCGGACGTGCTATTTGTGAACACCTGTGGCTTCATCGAGAGCGCCAAGGAGGAATCCATCGACGCGATCCTGGAGATGGCCCAGTACAAGAAGCTGGGAAACAAGAAGCTGTTCGTCACAGGCTGCCTTGCCCAGCGCTACCCCGAGGCCCTGATGTCGGAAATTCCCGAGATCGACGGGCTGATGGGCGTGGCGGAATACGCCCGCCTGTTTGAGATGATGGAGGCCGCGGATCAACAGCAGCGCCCCTGCTACACCGCCAACGGCGTCCGCTTCCTGCAAACGCCCCGGGTGCTGACCACCCCGGGTTACAGCGCCTATGTGAAGATCTCCGACGGCTGCGACAACCGCTGCACCTACTGCGCGATACCGCTGATCCGCGGGGGCTACAGTTCCCGCCCCTTCGACGACATTGTGGCGGAGTGCGAGGCGCTGGCCGGGGACGGCGTGACCGAGATCACGCTGATCGCCCAGGACACCAGCCGCTACGGCTGCGACCTCGGCGACGGGCACTACCTGCTGCCGGAGCTGCTGGAGCGCGTCAGCGCCATCGAAGGGCTGCACTGGGTTCGGGTGCTGTACTGCTATCCCGACAGCACCGAGGACCGGCTGCTGGACGCCATCCAGCGTCTGCCCAAGGTGGCTCCCTACCTGGATCTGCCCCTGCAGCACATCGACGACGACCTGCTCAGGCGCATGAACCGCCGGGGCAGCGCGGACTGGATCAAGAGCCGCATCGCCGAGTGCCGCAAGCGAGGCATTATACTGCGCACGACGATGATCGTGGGTTTCCCCGGCGAGACGGATGCGCAGTTCCAGACCCTGCTGGACTTCGTGAAGGAGGCCCGCTTCGAGCGTTTGGGCGCTTTCACCTACTCCGCCGAGGAGGGCACCACCGCCGCAAAGATGCCGGACCAGGTGGACGAGGCCGTGAAGAACGAACGCCTGGACCAGCTGATGATGCTGCAACAGGGCATCTCCATGGAGGTCAACGAGGCCCGGATTGGCACCGAATGCGAGGTGCTGGTGGACGGCTTCGATGAGGATCAGGGTCGCTTCTACGGCCGGAGCCTGCTGGAAGCCCCGGAGAGCGACGGCTGCATCTGGCTGGAGACCGACCGGGAACTGACCCCCGGTGAATACGTGCAGGTGAAGATCACCGGCGCGGATGCCTACGACCTGGAAGGAACGATTATTGAGTGAGGTTATCGCCATGAATCTACCCAACAAGCTGACCCTGCTGCGGGTGTGCATGATCCCTTTCTTCGTGGTGTTTGCCCGGATGAACACCTTTTGGGCCCAGTGCATTGCCGTGGGCATCTACGCCCTGGCCTGCATCACCGATACGCTGGATGGCCACATCGCCCGCTCCCGCAACCTGATCACCGACTTCGGCAAGTTCATGGACCCCATCGCTGACAAACTGCTGGTGATGAGTGCCCTGGTGGTGCTAACCGCCCAGGGCCGCATGCCCGACTGGGTGTGTATACTGATGCTGGCACGGGAATTCCTGGTCAGCGGCTTCCGGCTGGTAGCAGTGGAAAACGGCCGGGTGATCGCCGCAGGGCCCCTGGGCAAGTTGAAGACCGTGTTCCAGATGATTTCCACCATCGCGCTGATGCTGCTGGTGCCCGTGACGGGCGAACCCCTGATGGGCAACGTCGGCGTGACCATCGCCAACGTGCTGATGTACATCGCCCTGGCCCTCACCGTGATCAGCGGAGCGGATTACCTGATACGAAATAAAGATTGCATCAAGGATATGTAGAAAGGACTGTCAGCCCAATGAACAAGTGGACTCGCATCAACTACCACCCCAACCTGCCCCTGGGCGCAAATGGCGAACGGGTCACGGCCAGCCCCGCCCACATTCGCCTGAGCAAGGATGTAGCCCGGGAGGGCATGGTGCTGCTAAAGAACGAAGACGCCCTGTTGCCCCTGGCCCGAGGCGCGAAGGTGGCTCTGTTCGGCAAGGGCACCTTTGACTACGTGAAGGGCGGCGGCGGCAGCGGCGACGTGACCGTGCCCTACGTTCACAACCTCTCCGACGGGATGCACGCCTACCCCGACCGGGTGACGGTGTTCGAGGGAACGGACGCCTTCTATCGCGCCCATGTGGCGGCCAGCTACGCTGCCGGACGGGACCCCGGCGCCGTGGAGGAGCCCGAGCTGCCCGACGCGCTGGTGAATCGCGCCGCGGCCTTTGCGGACGTGGCCATCATCTCCATCAGCCGTTTCTCCAGCGAAGGCTGGGACCGCAAGAGCGCCTTTGACCGGATCGAACAGCACAAGGGCGTGTGGACCGACGACCCCCGCTACGCGCTGACCCAGGCCATGTTCCCCAAGGGCGACTACGTGCTCACCGACGCCGAGGCCGCGATGGTCAAAAAGGTCACGGCGGCCTTCGACAAGGTGGTCGTGGTACTGAATGTGGGCAGCGTATTCGACACCACCTTCTTCAGAAGCAATCCTGGCATACAGGCCGCGCTGATGGCCTGGCAGGCGGGTCTGGAGGGCGGTACCGCCGAGGCTGAGCTGCTGCTGGGCCTGGACAACCCCTCGGGCAAGCTGGCGGACACCTTTGCCGCCACGCTGGAGGACTACCCCTCCTCCCCGGGCTTCTACGAATCCGATGACTACGTGGACTACGAGGACGACATCTACGTGGGCTACCGCTACTTCGAGACCATCCCCGGCGCGGCCGACAAGGTGAACTATCCCTTCGGCTTCGGCCTGTCCTACACCCGCTTCAGCATCTCCGAACCTGACTTCGCCGTCGAAGATGGCGAAATCGCCGTCCGCGCCGCCGTGACCAATGTGGGCGATGTGGCGGGCAAGGAGGTCGTGCAGGTCTACTTTGCCGCGCCCCAGGGCAAACTGGGCAAGCCCGCCCGGCAGCTGGCCGGATGGCAGAAGACCCGCAAGCTGCTGCCCGGGGAGACCCAGGCGGTGGAAATTCGCTTCTCCATCGACCAGATGGCCTCCTACGACGACCTGGGCAAGGTGCAAAAGTCGGCTTGGGTGCTGGAGGCGGGGGAGTACCGCTTCTTTGTTGGCACGGACGTGCGCGCCGCGAGGCAGAGCGACTTCGTCTACGCATTGAAGGCCGACCGGATCGTAGCCCAGCTCACCGCCCGCATGACGCCCACCCAGCTGAAAAGACGCATGCTGGCGGACGGCAGCTATGAAAGCCTGCCCCTGGGCACGCCCAACGACCCCAATGCCGACGTGTTGGAGCGCCTGCCCGAAGACAAGGTCACCTGCGCCGACCCCAAGGTCCGGCCCCAGGACTATTACCAATACCTGCTCAAGAATCCCCGCCGCCAGCTGATTGAGGTGGCCGAGGGCGAAATCTCCCTGGATGATTTCATCGCCCAGCTCTCCGACGAGGACCTGGCCTGGCTGCTGGGCGGCCAGCCCAACACCGGCGTGGCGAACACCTACGGCTACGGCAACCTGCCGCTGTTCGGCGTGCCCAACGCCATGACCGCCGACGGCCCCGCGGGTCTGCGTATCAAGCCGGAGGTGGGCGTGGAAACCACCGCCTTCCCCTGCGCCTGCCTGCTGGCCTGCACCTGGGACCCGACCCTCACCGAGGCCGTGGGCCGCGCCGCCGGTGAAGAGGTCAAGGAAAACGGCATCGGCGCATGGCTGGCCCCGGCCATCAACATCCACCGCAACCCGCTATGCGGCCGGAACTTTGAATACTTCTCCGAAGACCCGTTGCTCACCGGCCACCTGGCGGGCGCGCTGGTTAGGGGCGTGCAGAGCAACGGCGTGGCCGCCACGGCCAAGCACCTGGCCCTGAACAACAAGGAGACCAACCGCACCCAGTGCGATTCCCGGGCCTCCGAGCGGGCCATACGTGAGATCTACCTGAAGGCCTTTGAAATCATCGTGAAGGGCTACGACGTCTGGAGCATCATGACCAGCTACAACATCATCAACGGTCACCGCGCCAGCGAAAACGCCGACATGCTCAACGGCATCCTGCGCCAGGAGTGGGGCTATGAGGGCATGGTCACCACCGACTGGTGGACCTTCGGCGAGCACTACAAGGAGTGCGCCGCCGGCAACGACGTCAAGATGGGCTGCGGCTATCCCGAACGCCTGCTGGAGGCAATGGAAAAAGGCGCCCTGACCCGCCAGCAGATGGAATTGGCCGCGAAGCACATTCTGGGGCTGATATTGAAGCTGGACTGAGTGTTTCATTTTTGACCCGGAAGCATTGAGATCCTTCACTTCGTTCAGGATGACAGCGAACAAACCTATGTCATCCTGAGCGAAATTGAAGGATCTTTTGTCTCATTTTAATTTGAGAAAAGTATTATAACAGTGTATTATCTATAATCCACCTAATACTACTCTCAGGTTAGAACAGCGAAAGCCGTGAAGCAGACCCCGCAGGCTTGCTGGCGGCAAGTCAAGGGGGCTTGACGCAGCCAGGGCGGAAAAGATGCTCACGGAATCGCTGGGCTAAACTGAGAGGAGTATAAATACGATGATTTCCCGCGCCTGAATCAGTAGCGCGGGAAATCATCATATTGCAACGCGGCAGCAGTTGGAAGCCAGCCCCGCCGGCCTATGCGCAATCCTCAAACATCTCGTGGGCCTGCTCCCGAGTGATCAACACCTCGCGGGGCTTGGAGCCGTCGGCTTCGGAGACGATGCCCCGGCGGGACATCTCGTCGATGATGCGGCCCGCGCGGGCATAGCCGATGCGCATCTTGCGCTGCAGCATCGATATGGACACCTGGCCCAGGTCGATGGCGATATCCACCGCCTCGGGGAGCTTGCTGTCGTACTCGGCCTCAAAGTCCTCCTTCTCGGCATCGGTGCGTGTGGCGTTCTCCATGTGCTCCAGCATGTCGGGGTCGTACTCGGCCTCACCGGACTGCTTGATGTATTCCACGATGGCGTGGACCTCGTCGTCGGACACCCAAGCGCCCTGCACGCGCATGGACTTCATGCCGTTGGGCACAAACAGCATATCGCCATTGCCCAGCAGCTTTTCCGCGCCGCCGTGGTCTATCATCGTGCGGCTGTCCACCTGAGAGGCCACCGAGAAGGCGATGCGGGTGGGGATGTTGGCCTTGATGATGCCAGTGATGACGTTCACCGACGGCCGCTGTGTAGCAATGACCAGGTGCATGCCACAGGCGCGGGCCAGCTGGGCCAGGCGGCAGATGCTGTCCTCCACCTCGCCGGGGGAGACCATCATCAGATCGGCCAGCTCGTCGATGATGATGACCATCTGGGGCATCAGCTTCTCGCCGTCCTTCAACGACTTGTTGTAGCCCTTGATGTCCCTTACGCCCCGCTCAGCGAACAGCTTGTAGCGCTTCGTCATCTCAGACACGGCCCAATCCAGGGCGCTGGCCGCCTTCTTCGGGTCGGTAACCACCGGACACACCAGGTGGGGTATATTATTGTACACCGAAAGTTCAACCACCTTGGGGTCGATCAGGATCAGCTTGACCTCATCGGGAGAGGCGCGGAACAGTATCGACGCAATGATGGCGTTGATGCACACCGACTTACCGGAGCCGGTCTGGCCGGCGATCAAAACGTGGGGCATCTTGGCGATGTCCGCCACGATGTAACGGCCCGAGTTGTCCTTGCCCAGGCCCACCGCGATGCGGGACGGGTGCTTGCGGGCATCGGCAGACTCCAGCACGTCGCGCAGGCGCACCATCTCCACCTTGTCGTTGGGAATCTCGACGCCCACGGCGGCCTTGCCGGGGATGGGCGCCTCGATGCGCACCGACATCGCCGCCAGGTTCAGCGCGATGTCGTCGGACAGCGACGTGATGCGGCTCACCTTCACGCCCGGTGCGGGCTGCAATTCAAAGCGGGTTACCGCGGGACCGTGGGCAATGCCCGTCAGCTTCGCGGAGATGCCAAAGCTCTGCAGGGTATCCTCCAGCAGCTTGGCCTTCTGCATATCCCGCTGTCCATGGGCCGAAGTGTCCTCCACCTCACCCTGTGCCAACAGGTCTATGGGGGGGTAATTGTACACCATTGGATCGTCTGCTGAGGGTTCCGGCTCCTGCACCCGCTTCAGCTTCGGGAAGGTCTTCTTCTCGGCGATGCCGGCCTCCACCTTTTCAACCTTATCAACCTTATCCTTCTTCTTTTCCGCCTTGGCGGGCATGTCGAAGGGCGGTTCATCCTCGTCGGGCAACTCGTAGGCCTCCGGTTGGATCTTCAAATCGTCTATGGATACTTTGTTATTACCGTCAGCCTTAGCCGAGGGCGCCCCTGCCGTCTTTTCCACCGCTGCTTCCGTCGGAATGTCCTCCGGAATGTCGATGATATCCTCGATGATTTCACCCTTCTCGTTCATCATTGACGGGCGGTCCGGCGCAAAGCTGCTCTTGCGGGTCCTGGTCGCCTTGGCCTGCTTCGCGGTCTTGTCAAAGGCCGCGCTCTCGGCCTCCAGACGGTCGAAGTCGTCAAAGCTGTCAAACAGCTCGTCCTTGACCTCCTGTTGCTTCCTGGCCGCCTTCTCCATATCCTCGTTGTACAGCTTTTTGCGCTTGCGGGGCGGATTCTGGGCCATGGCCTGATTGGACGCAGCGGCCTTGGGCCGCTGGCGTGCCGACGCGCGGGTTTCCTCCATCGCCTCGAGTGCGGGACGACTCCTGCGCACGGGCTGGTTGGCCGCCCTGGCGGGGCGGGGCGCCTGGACCTGCATCGCGGGAGCAGTGGCGCGGCTGCGGGCAGGGCGCTTTGCGGGCCTGTCCATGGTCATTCCCGGGCCTCCCACCACATCCTCGCTGAAGGGATCGCGAGCGGGCCTTCTGCCCTCCCGGCGGACCGGCTTCGGCTGTACCTCCAATACCTGCTCTTCTTCCCTGCGAGCCCTGCGGGCTTCACTAAAACCGCCCACATAGCGTACCGCCTGGCCCATGCGGCCCGTAGCCGTCACCAGCAAAACCGCCAGCAGCAGCGTAGCGATGAAGCCCCCTGCGACGCCCAGGTTGTGATACAGCGGCCAGGCCAACAGCGAACCGATTGCGCCGCCGCCTTTGCCATAGCCATAGGACTTTGAAACGAAATTTGCAAAGGTCTGTATGGTCATGCGTTCCCGACATATTTTTTCGGCCGAAAACAGGTGCGCCGCCGTAAACAGACACACAAACAGCAGCGCATCACAGGTGATGACCAGTGGGGAAGTGCGCTTGCCCCGGGCCGAGCCAATGCAAAGCACGCCAATCCACACCAGAACCAACGGCAGCACAAAGGCCATGTCGCCGCCCAGCGCGCACATGATATTTTTGATTTCACCCATGCTGGTTCCGGGCTGGGGCGAGGCAATGCAGATATACAACAGCAGTATTGCCATGCCAAACAGGGCCACCGCCGCCAGTATCTTTCCCGGCACGTTGGTACCCCTGTTGTCCTCAAATTGTCGCTTGTTTACCGCTCTCGCAGTCATTGAATCAATCCCCCATTGTTTTTATACCGTTCCCCTCGACGCAAAACTCCCACCTGACCATGATTTAACGGGATCAGATGGGGTTTTGTCACGCTTTTGTCCAATTACGATCAGCCGCCGACCAGACTTGTCACAAATTTCTGGACATTCAAAAAGTCCATCTGCATCACATAGCTGTACAGCGCTGAACCATTTCTCAGACTGTCCGCGAATTCCGGAGAGACGATCTGCACGATCGCCGGCACCAGGCACATCACCAGCACAACCACCACCAGGCCACGGGCCACGCCGAATATGCCGCCCAGCAGCCAGTCGAAGCCACGCACCACCGGGAAGGAGATGACGTGGTCCAGCAGGTTGACCACCAGGCAAACCAATACATACAGCGCAATGAAGCACAGCAGGAAGGCCAGCACATTAAACACTGCCTGCCAAATGGTCTGGTCCAGGTAGTCCGCCAGGGTATTGATGCCCAGGCGCTGGAACATCTGTGCCCGGACGTTGGCCTCAAAGGCCTTGGAAATCACCTGCAGCTTGTCGGACACAGAGGCGATGGCCGTCTGTATGGCCGATTCACCGCCCGCTATGACCTCTGAAACCGTGCTGACCGCCTGGGTATGGGATTGAAAGAAGGTTTCCGGTTCCAGGTATTGGTTCAGCACCGCCATCAGCGTCTGGTTGGACAGCGCCAGCTGGGCCACCTTTGGGTAAAATCTCTGTGCGCCAAACCAGGCGCCGACAAACCCGACGGTCGTCAACAGAGACGTTATAAAGCCCCTGTACATACCCGATATCAGGTAAAACGCGAGGATCACGATGATCGTGATATCCAACAAATTGAGGTTCATCATTTATCCCCCTTCAAAGGAAGTTTGCCCATGTCGTATAACATACCCATTTTCTGCCTTTTCATGCGCGCATTACGACAGATTCAGTATGTAGATGATATTGCCTCTGCCGAGTATGGCCATGTTGTTTGATGTCACGCCGTACACCTTGTCAAACTGCATCGGCAGAGCATAGGCGGTCACATTCTGGGTTCCCCGGGTAGCAATGGACACATATCCATTTGTAGAAAAGCCGTATACACGATCGTTTCGGGCAATCAGCATCTGGCAGCCATAGGGCATGCGCACCTGCTGGTTCAGATTGGAACGAACCATGCGCACATCCTGCATACCCGACTGGGAATCGTACTGGTCGTTGGGCACAAAGGCCATCAGAGGATCGTCCTGTATATCCTCTTCCAACGCTGCCATATACCAACCATAAACCTTTTTGCGGCGGGTCTTGTCCTCCTTGCCGGTGTAGTCATAGATCTTCAGGAAGGTATCGCCCACGCAGCAGAAGTACGAGGATTGGAAAACCACGCCGTACATCAGCTGTTCGTTGTCGTGTATGGAGCCCACCATTTCCTTGCCCGGCCTGTAGGTATTGACAGTACAGCTTGGCACGGTGCCGCTGGTGTCCAGGCTCATCACCCACAATAGCGATCCGTTAGAGAAAAATCCGTATTCGATCACGGTCTGGTTGGTGAGGGTGATGTTGTTCACCCGCCGACCTCCTGGTTCCATGAGGACAATCGTGCTGTTGTATTCCGGCCCCAGCAGGACGGCAGTATAGCGGCTGCCGACGCAGGCAGAGAGCACCTCCGATTCCATCGCGCCACTGTAGGAGGGCGTACCGTTCTGGCTGTCGATCACTGTCAGCGATGCATCCGACCAGGCGACGACGCCATTTGCGTTGGCCCGAAAATCGGCGTTTCTGCCGATGAGATAGGACCACTTGATCTTTCCCTCCGTCGTCACGGCATAGATATAGCTTCCGTCGTAGTACACAAAGCCGTCGTTCACCACATGCAGCCCCAGGTTATTCGACAGCTTCACAGCCTTGTAATCGTAGGAACTGCGATGGGTCACATTGCTGATGATCCGTCCGGTTACCAGCGCGACGACACAGACAAATACGACGATCAACAGAGCGATTGCCCATGGAAGGCGCGCCTTTCGGTTCCTTTCCATGGTTTTCTCCCGTTATATTTATTGTGACTTATGGTATATCGCAGGAGGAAAAGGGGACTTTCATTCATTTTTTATATAGGACAAAACCCTTTTCGGCTAATATCCCTTGTACACCATACCGAAACTAATTATAATTGAAGTTGTTGCCCGTTGCAACGACGCTGCTGTAACAAAAGCGGGCAAAAAGCGTATATTTCAGCTGCAATCTTCAAACCATTACCACATTGTGGCACGGTTTATCCAAGAGCTGCCTTATTTTTATTATAATTGGAGTTTTTGACATGGCAACCAGGAAAAAGACCAACAAAAAACCAGGCAGGGGCGGTCGAATTGCAATTGGCATATTTGTCGCCCTGCTGCTGGCTATGATTATCACCGTGGGAATAGGAATGGTCAACGCCAATTTACTGCGCATACGCAAGGCGGAGGTGGTGATTCCCAACTTGCCTGAGCGTTTTGACGGCATGACACTGCTCTATGCGTCTGATATCGACCTTTGCGGCCTGAATACACCGATTCGCGCCGGCGATGTGTTCAATCAATTGCAATCATTGCATCCTGACGCGCTCATTTTAGGTGGCGATTACAATTCCACCTCCCTGCTGGACAAATTGAATCGTCCAGATGGCAGTGTCGATGACGAGGCTAAAATATTGAGTACGCGTTCGAGTTTCTTCCATTATATAGGTACTTTCCAAGCGCCGCTTGGAAAGTACGCCATCGCTTCCACTGAAGACACCCAGTGGCAGAACCTGCGCCAGGTGATGGAGGAAAACGGCGTTAAGCCTTTGATCAATGAAAAGGTCGACCTTCACATTGGAGACGATACACTTTGGTTGGTGGGTATCAGCGGAAAGGTTTCCAGTCTGAACAGCGCCGGTGACGCCTTCCACAGAAATGACTGTGTGATCGTGATTGCCGAAGGCCCTGATGTACTGCCGATGCTATTGACCAGCGAGGCTGCCGACTCCGGCTCATGGGTCGACCTGGTTCTGTGCGGACACACCCATGGCGGTCAAATTCGTCTCTTTGGCCGCAACGTCCATATTCTTTCCGAAGCCGAGCAACGCTTTCGCAGTGGTTGGAACATTCAAAGTGGTACGCCTATTCTGACTACTGAAGGCCTTGGTTGTGAAGGCATCAATATCAGAATAGGCACTGCGCCCGAGGTGTGGCTGATTACCCTGAAGAGAACATAATGTTTCACGTGAAACATTACCTGTGAATCCATCCGGTTTTTTATGTTTCACGTGAAACATTATGAACACAGATAACATTAGTGCGCTATAATGATTGAACTGAAATGAAATAATCGGGGGATAAGTCATGAAGCCATACGTGTGCTCCGCCTGTCCACGAAACTGTCATGCCCTAAGGGAAATTACCGGAAACGGCTTTTGCCACATGGGGGCGAACCCCGTCATCGCCAGGGCGGCACCCCATTATGATGAGGAACCAATCATCAGCGGTCAAAGGGGGTCTGGAGCCGTATTTTTCAGCGGTTGCGCGCTTCGATGCCGATTCTGCCAGAATTATCCCATCTCCCATGAAGGATTTGGAGAGATCGTCAGTGTTGAACGCCTGCGTCGCATCTACTTCGAACTGATCGACCAGGGTGTACACAACATCAACCTGGTCAATCCCACTCACTTTTCCGAAGCCATCTGTCAATCCCTGGAGGGCGGCTTGCCTGTTCCAGTGGTTTGGAACAGCGGAGGCTATGAAAAGGTTGATAATTTAAAGCGCTTCGAAGGTAAGATTCAGGTCTATCTGCCCGATTTGAAGTACATCAAGCCCGAATCCGCCCAAAAATACTCAGTCGCAAAAGATTATTTCGATTATGCCGGCCCCGCCCTGAAGGAAATGCTTCGACAGACCGGCCCGGTGGAATTGGACGATGATGGCCTCATCCGCCGCGGTACCATTGTGCGGCACCTGATACTGCCCGGCTGTGCCGAGGAATCCATGGCCATATTGGACTGGATTACCAACGAACTGCCCGGCGCATGGGTCAGCCTGATGGCCCAGTACCTGCCCTTTGGAGATCTTCGGGGGCTGGATGAACTGAATCGTCGGCTCACCCAGGAGGAATACGACATGGTGGTTGACCACCTGATGGACCTTGGACTTGAAGATGGCTTTGTCCAGGAACTGTCTTCCTCAGACGAAAAATACATTCCAAGCTTCGACCTTACGGGAGTCATAGGCAAACAATAGAGAGGAAATACACGCATGGAGCTTCGCTTTTCACCGCTGTTCAGCGGCTCGAGCGGCAACGCGATCTACGTAGGCTGCGACGATGCCCATATACTGGTGGATGCCGGCATGTCCGGTAACCGCATTATCGGCGAAATGACGCGCATGGGCATCGATCCCAAATGCCTGAACGCCATACTCGTCACCCACGAGCACGCGGACCACATCAAGGGCATCGGCATACTCTCCAGGAAGTTCGACCTTCCAATCTACGCAACAGAAGGCACCTGGCAGGGCATGTACAACAAAATTGGTGCTGTCAGCGAGAAAAACCGCATACTATTTGAACCGGAGCAGGATTTTTTTATCGGTCCAATCGATGTCACGCCCTTTTCAACACCCCACGACGCCAACCAATCGGTCGGCTATACCTTCGAGCTGAACGGCGCAAAGCTGGCCATCGCAACGGATCTGGGATGTGTGAAGGACAGCTGGTTGAAATATGTCATGGGTTCTGATGCAGTGATTCTGGAATCCAACTACGATCCCAACATGCTCACCGCCGGACCCTATCCCTATGAATTGAAGAAACGCATCAGGTCCAGCCGCGGGCATCTGTCCAACGACGATGCCGGACACGTGGCCGCGGAGCTGGTTCGCCATGGGGCCAGCCAGATCATACTCGGCCACCTGAGCAAGGAAAACAACTTTCCGGAGCTGGCCATGCGCACCTGTGAGCTGACTTTGCAAATGGCCGGTATCGAACCCCATGTGGACGCATCGATCTACATTGCAAGGCGTGACGGCGCGACAGGTATGTTCAGCATCACCTGTGAAATGGTATAAACTTGCAGGAAATATCGTACATATTACGAATCATATTCAGAAAAGGAAGTCTAAAATGAACATCAAAAAAACACCCGGCGCGCGGCTGCTGCGCCTGTCCGACCTGTTTCTGCCCGCAGCCTTTCTCGTCGCATCCCTGTTGGGGCGCGGGGAAGCGACCCTCGGGCTTTTTGTAGCCTTCTACGCCTCAAAACTGTGTGCCCTCGCCTGCGCCGATGGATTGAGGGGCACCTTTGCCACCCAGCCTTCCATGAAATACGTCCAGGGCAGCGCCCTGATCGCGCTGTTCACCCAGCTTCCCGGCGCGGCTCTGGCGGCGTTTTTACTGTATTTCATCCCCGGCACCAAGGTGTTGCTGACCCTGATTCCCTGCGGGATGCTGTTAAATATCGAACATGTGTTCTATGAATACTTATGCGCCGTCGGAGACAAAAACAGCGCCGCTTTCAGTCGGTGTATCACCGCTGTGTTGGCGCTGCTTGGATTGCTGTTGTGTATGCCGCCCCGGCATGGCACATTCGGCCTGGTATCCATCGACCCCACCTGGCCGCTCATCACATGCGGCCTGTCGGTTCTGGTCGGGCTATTCATCAGTGCCTCACTGGGCGGAAAATTCCAACCCATCCCCAATTTCCAGGTGTTCAGGCTCGCCCCCGTCGCGATGCTCCAGGCGGCGCTCTGTCCGGCGCTTACCCTCCTCACGCTGGCTCTGCTGTGGCCTGCAAACTTCATGCCCGCGCCTGCTTTTGTGGGACTCATGCTCTACGAAGCCTGTCGAACGCCCTTTCGGCGCGCGCCTTTGGAATCCAGGGGCATGAACCGCCTGTTGTTGATCGTCGGGAGTGCAACCCTGATTGGCTTTATCGCCTTCCGATTCCTGGTCAAAACCCCAGTTTCCGACGTCATCGCCATGACCTGTGTATCGCTGCTGATCGCCTCGCTGTGTGCCTTCGGAATGTTCGGAAGCATCTCAATCCGGGAATAGTATTCACTTTCCGACGCAAAAGGATTCAAACACCCGGTCGATGACCGCTTCGGTGGCGTTTTCCCCGGTAATCTCCGACAACAACGCCAGTGCCTCCCTGATATCAATGGCTGCGGTGTCCAGCGGCATCCCCGATTCTATGGCGTCGACAGCCCTTTCCAGGCTGTCCGCCGCGCTATGCGCCAGCTCGATGTGCCTTTGAGCCGTCAGCTGGCCGTTGTTTTCCTCCCCTATAGAAATCCGCCTGCCCAATTCGTCCATCAGCTCCCCGAGTCCCAGGCCCGTCTGGGCAGAGAGCTCCACAATTTTGGCTGTTGTCATGAATTCCAACCGCTGTGCTGTCAGCACAGCCGGCAAATCACTCTTGTTCAGGCATATGATCGCCCGCGCGTCAGCGGCCTTTACCAATTCGGCATCCGAAGGATCCATCTCCTGGGCCGCGTCCAGCACGATCAGCACCACATCCGCGCCCTCTGCCGCCCGGCGCGCCCGGTCCACGCCGATGCGCTCTATGGGATCCTGGGTGTCCCGACGGCCAGCGGTATCGGATATCTCGGCCAACACGCCGCCGATGCTGATGCGCTCCGTCAGCACGTCCCGGGTGGTGCCGGGAATGCTGGTGACGATGGCCCGCTCCTGGTTCAAAAGGGCGTTCATCAGCGAGGACTTTCCCACGTTGGGCCGCCCCGCCAGCACAATGGAAGCGCCCTCCCGCAGCATCCGGGCGCTGCGGCTGTCGCTTCGCCTGCGAATCTCGCAGGCAATCTCCCGCAGCCTTGCCGCGACTTCCTCCGAAGCCGCCTCCTCCTCAACCTCCTCCGGAAAGTCGGTGGAGGCCTCCAGAAGGGCCAGCACGTCCTTCAGGCGATTCGAAACCTGCCGCACAAAGCCGGAAACGCCGCCCTCCAGCTGGCGAATGGAAGCCCGCGCCGCGGCCTCGCTGTTCGCGCTGATCAGCTGCATCACCGCCTCGGCCCGGGCCAGGTCGATGCGCCCGTTCATAAAGGCCCGCCGGGTGAATTCCCCGGGCTTCGCCATCCGCGCGCCCAGCGCCAGCGAACGCCGCAGCACCGCGTTCGCGCTGGCGCTGCCGCCATGGCAGTGAATCTCCGCCACGTCTTCCCGGGTATAGGTGGATGGCGCGCGCATCAGCACCGCCATCACCTCGTCCAGCGACTCTCCATTTGCACCCACCGCGTGGCCGTACATCAGGCGATGGGACTCAAAATATTCCCGCTTTACAGCGGGAATAAACATTTTTTTCAGTATGCTTTCGGCATCGCCGCCGCTTATGCGCACGATGGCAATGCCCCCTGCGCCGCCCGCCGTGGCGATGGCGGCGATGGTATCCTCTTTTATGCTATTCATGGCGTCAATTCGTCGCCCCAGTGCGCACCGGCAACACCAGGTGCAGATAGTCCTGGTCGCCCAGGGGCGTAATGATGCAGGGGCTGATGGCGTTGTTCAGGTTAATCTCGATCTGTTCGGAATCGATGAACCGAACCACATCGGTCAGGTACTTGACGTTGAAGGCAATGTTAAGGTTCGCGCCCTCCTGCTGTATCTCCAGCTTCTCATATACGTCGCCGATCTGGGAATGGGCCTCAATGGCCATCTCCCCGTCGGCAATCTTCAATACCAGCAGGTTGTTGTTGCCCTCCCGGGCGATCAGCGCGGCGCGGTCGATGCCCCGGCGGAAAGGCTCCAGCTCCACCACCACGCGGGTGGCAAAGCGATTGGGCAGAATCTGGCGATACTGTATGTATTCGCCTTTCACCAGAATCACGAAAATCTCCGTCTTCTCCAGCTTGATGTGCAGCTTGTTGCCGCCGAAGGACAGTGTTGCGAAGGCCTCAGGGCTGTCCGACAGCAGCTTGCCGATGTCGCCCACGGCCCGGCCCGGTATGATGGCCGACAGCTTCTCCAGCACGTCGCCGCACTTCGCCCGCTTCAGCGCCAGCCGGAAGCCGTCCAGCGCCACCATGGTCACATCGCCGTCGGCGATCTCCAACAGGCAGCCGGTCAGCACCTCGCGCACATCCTCCTGGGCGATGGCGAATTCCGTCTTCTGTATCATGTCCCTGAGCATATCCTGGGGCAGCGAAATCTCCTTCTCGCCGCTGATGGCCGGCAGGGCGGGGTAGAGGTCGGCGTCCTGGCCGGAAATATTGGTGCGGTTGCCCGCGCCCCGTATGGTGAACACAAAGCGATCGTTCATAGAAATCTCGATGTCGCCCTCCGGAAGGCGGCGCACGATCTCATTGAACAGCTTGCCCGGCACCACACCGCGCCCGGGCTCCGTGACATAGGCTTCCATTCGGGTGACGATGGTGATGCGCTCGTCCGAGCAGGTCAGTATCACCTCGTTCATGTCAGTCTGCACCAGTATGCCCTCCAATATCTGGTTGGTGGTGCGTCCGGGCAGCGCCTTGATAGCGATTTGCAGCGCTTCCGTCAATGTGTTTGCCGAACAGGTGAATTTCATGGCGTTTGCTCCTTCCTGTGGTGTCCTTTCCGTCCGGCACGATGCCGGGAAACTGTGGAAGTTATTTATTATTATATTATATATATTTAGTCGTAGAAGTAGGGGTGTGTATACTGTGGAAATCGCGCCTTATGCCTGTCACAACGGGCTTTTTCCATCCACAACGGCTGTGGACGGCGTGTGGAAAAGGACGAATTTGTCCACAGTCGCGCTCACTGGCCTTCGATCAGGCCCATGATCTCCTCCACCTTCTTCCTGAAGGAGAAGTCGGCGTTCATGGAAGCGGTGATCTTGTCGCAGCCGTGCATGACGGTGGTGTGGTCCCGCCCGCCAAACGCCTTGCCGATGCTGGTGGTGGAAAGCGGGGTCATCCTGCGGCATATGTACATGGCTACCTGTCGGGGCAGCGCGATCTGCTGGCTGCGGTTTTTGCCGGTGATGTCCCCGGGGGTGGTGTCGTACTGGCGCGCGACCATCTCAATGATCAACTCCGGCGTAACGGTCCGGGGGGACTGGGAACCGATGCGGCCCGAAAGCGTCGCGCGAGCCATGTCCAGGGTGATGGGCGTCTGCATCAATTCCGCGTGGGCGTTCAGGCTGTTCAGGCAACCCTCCAGCTCCCGGATGTTGGAATTGACATTCTGGGCGATGTATTCCACCACGTCATACGGCACGTCGATGGACATGTCATTGGCCTTTTGCATCAGTATGGCCACGCGGGTCTCATAGTCGGGCTTCTGGATATCCACGATCAAACCCCACTCGAAGCGGGAGCGCAGGCGTTCCTCGATCTCGGGCAGCTCCTTGGGCGGGCGGTCCGAGGCGATGATGATCTGCTTCTTGTTGTCGTGCAGGCTGTTGAAGGTGTGGAAGAATTCCTCCTGGGTCGCCTTCGTGCGGGAGAGGAACTGTATGTCATCTACCATCAGCACGTCCACGTTCCTGAGCCGGTTGCGCAGCTCGGAAGTCCGCTTTCTGGCGATGCCCTCGATCAGCTCGTTGGTCATCGTCTCGCTGGTCATCAGCAGCACGTTCAGGTGGTTGCCCCGGGTAGAGATGTAATTGCCAATGGCGTTCATCAGGTGGGTCTTCCCCAGGCCGACGCCACCATAAATGAACAGCGGGTTGTACACCTCGCCGGGAGTCTGGGCCACGGCCAGCGACGCCGCATAGGCGAAGTTGTTGGATGAGCCGATGATGAAGTTTTCAAAGGTGTACAGCGGATTCAGCGTATTTTGGCGAATCTGACTCACGATCCGGGCGATGTCAGCCTCGGTATAGTATTCCAGCTCGTAGCGGCGGCCGAACACCAGGGGCACGGTGCTGTAGATCATCGTGGCAAACCGGCTCTGTACGTGGCGGATGTTGAAGGCGGTGTCGCCGCTGATGTACAGCGTGTCCGACGCGATGGCGTACAGCTTCAGGGGCCTGATAAAAGTCTCAAAGAAGGGGCGCTGGCCTGACTTGGTCAGTGTCTCTTCCATCATCTGGATGACCTTTTCCCATTTCGCCTTGTCTTCAGGCGTGTAATTCATGGCGTAATCTTCCTCCGTCCGCGGTGTGGATAACACAGGCGGATTTTTGCACAGCTTGTGGATAACATATCAGGGTTATTGTAGCATCACGGCTTTGAAAAGTCTATAGAAGGCCACAGAAAGCGCGTTTTTTTCGCGGGTTTTGTCAAAAACAAGTATCCACAGAATCGGTATTTGAAATGTGGATGGGTCAAATAAAAGCGCCGAAGCGCTTTTATTTGGCATATTTGTATATCTGTTCCAGCACGTTGTCGATGCCATTGGCGGTGGGCTCGGTGGCCATGGCCTCGTAAAGTGCCCCCCGATCGTGATAGAGCTTTTCGATGCCCTTGACCAGGGCTTCGGGGGTCATGTCCTCCTGCTGGAGCACATAACTGAATCCCTGGGCCCGGAAGGATTCGGCGTTGAGCAGCTGGTCCCCCCGGCTGGCGCCCTTGGGATAGGGAATCAGCAGCGCGGGCTTGCGCACGGCCAGTATCTCGCACAGGGAATTGCTGCCCGCACGGGAAACCAGTATGTCGGCGCAGGCGTAGGCGTCGGCCATCTCCTGGTCCTCATTCAGGTACTCCACTTGGGTGTAGTTGTCCGTCCCCTCCAGCAAAGGGGAGAGATTTCCCCTGCCGCACAGGTGCAGCACCTGGAAGTTCTCGGTCAGCTTCGGCAGGCACTCCCACACCACCTGGTTGATGGCCTGCGCCCCGCTGGAGCCGCCCATCACCATCAGCACCGGCCGACTGTGGTTCAGGCCGTAACGCCGGATGCCGCCCTCTTTGCTGCCCCGCAGGATTTCAGGGCGGATGGGGGAGCCGGTGTGCACGCCCTTGCCCTTGGCGTACTTTACGGCCTCGGGGAAGGTGCAGCACTGGACCTTCGTAAAGGGAAGACACAGCTTGTTGGCCAGCCCGGGGGTCATGTCCGATTCATGGCTGACCACGGGCACGCCGTTCAGCTTCGCCCCGTACACCACGGGCACCGACACAAAGCCACCCTTGGAAAAAACCACGTTCGGTTTGATTTTGTGGATGATGCCGGTCGCCTGGCCCACGCCCTTGATCACGCGGAAGGGGTCGGAAAAGTTTTTGACGTCAAAGTAGCGGCGCAGCTTGCCCACCGATACGGTGTGGAAGCTGACACCTTCCACCTGGCTGATCAGTGTTTCTTCCGCGCTGTTGGCCGCGCCGATGTAGTGAATTTCCCATCCGTCAGCCTTCAGGCGGGGGATCAGCGCCAGGTTCGGCGTGACATGACCGGCGGTTCCGCCGCCGGTGAGAACGATTTTCTTCAATACCCGTTCCCCCTTATTGGAGATGCATAATTATAAGAGGAAACCCTCACTAATATGCATTATAGCGGCCTCAGGTGTAATCGCCTTTACCTCGCTGTTAAAAAACGGGGTAAAGGAGAAAGGGGAAACGTTTTCCAGAATTCAAAACTTTTTTCCGCACGCCCCTTTTGTTTTGCGGTGAAATAAGATACAATAGAAGCAGAAACGTATCTGTTCAGGTGTGGCGGCACAGTTGAACGATGCCTGTAGCGGCGGCCCCTGGGCCGACATGGAAGCTACAGATGCATCGGGACTGAGTTACGGCAGAAACAATGTATTCCTACCCGGAGGTTTTTTGATGAGCTATCAGGCATTGTACCGCGCGTGGCGGCCGGAGACCTTTTCCGAAATCTGCGGCCAGGATGCCATCACCCGCACGCTGAAGCGCCAGGTGATGACAGGGCGCATCGCCCACGCCTACCTGTTCTGCGGCACCCGCGGCACGGGCAAGACTACGGCAGCCAAGGTGTTGTCCAGGGCGATCAACTGCCTGAATCCCCGGGACGGCGATCCCTGCGGCGAGTGCGAGGTATGCCAAGCGCTGAAGCAGGAGCGGAGCATGGATGTGCTGGAGATCGACGCCGCCAGCAATAACGGCGTGGACGAGATCCGCGACCTGAGGGAGAAGATCAAGTATCCCCCGGCACTGACCCGCTACAAGGTCTATATCATCGATGAGGTGCACATGCTCTCCACCGGGGCCTTCAACGCCCTGCTCAAGACGCTGGAGGAACCGCCGGGGCACGCCGTGTTCATACTGGCTACCACGGAGCCCCAGCGCCTGCCGGCCACGATACTCTCCCGTTGCCAGCGGTTCGACTTCCACAGGATTTCCATGGATGTGATCATTGAACGGCTGAAGGTGGTGCTGGCGGGCATCGGACGAAGCGCCTCCCAGGAGGCCCTCACTGAAATCGCCCGGGCCGCCGAGGGCGCGATGCGCGATGCCCTGAGCCTGTTGGACGTGTGCCTGTCCTACACCGACGGCGAGGTTTCCGGACAGCTGGCCAGGGACGTGCTGGGCACGGCGGGCCGGTCGGCGATGTTTGAATTTGTGGACGCGCTGATCGACGGCGACGCAGGCTCGGCCCTCACGCAAATCGACCAGGTGATGCGCCAGGGCAGCGACCCCCAGGTGTTTATAAGGGATACCATCGCCCACCTGAGGGGCGTCATGCTGGCCGGGGCGGTGCAGGACGGCCTGGCCGGGCTGCTGGAGATCACCCCCGAGGACGCGGAGCGCTTCATGGACCAGTCCCGCCGCATGAACGCCGACGCCCTGGAGCGTATGCTGGGCCTGTTCATGCGTGCGGAGCCTGACACCAAGTGGGCCTCCCGTCCCCGCACAATGCTGGAGCTGGCCGCCGTGCGTGCCTGCCATCCCGAGAAGGAGGCAGACGCCACGGTCTGGGAGCGGCTGGACCGGGTAGAAAAGCTGGTGGAACAGGGCGCCGTGGCCGCCCCCAGGTCCCGGGCCAGGGCCGCAGCGCCAAAGACGGAGGAGAAGAAGGCCGATAAGCCCGCGCCAAAGCCCACGCCCGCCGAGGCGCCGCCCCAGGCGTATTTGGACGCCATCGCCCAATTGCAGGCGGATAATCCTTCCATTCGCAAGCCCCTGGACGCCATGCGCTTCATACGCTTTGACGGCAATCAGGTGGTGGTGGAGTTCGCGAAGAAGAATATGATGGACAAGATGCTGCTGGAGCGCAAGCGGGGCATGATCCAGGAGGCGCTGGCCGACGCCTTCGGCCAGCCGGTGGGCATTGCCATGAACATTGAGGGTAGCGCTACGGTGGAAAAGAAGGTTTCCGACACGGCCAGGGACGTCATCAACCAGGCCTACGATGTTTTCGGACGGGAGAAGACCAGCATTGAAGATTGACAGTTTGAAGGACCGCGCGGGCAAGCCCTTGTACGAGGGGCACAGGAACCGGCTGCGGACCCGGTTGGAGCGGGAGGGCTGGGACGCCCTGAAGCCCTATGAGATGGTGGAGGTCGTGCTCTGCCACGCGATGCCCCGCCAGGACCTGTCGGCGGTCTCACGGCTGTTGGTGGATCGGTTTGGTTCGGTGGGCGGGGTGTTCCGCGCCTCCCGGGAGGCGCTGCAGGCCGTTCCCGGCGTCACTCCCGGCATGGCGGAGTGGATCGTGCTGACCGGCGCTCTGGTGTCGGCCTATCGCCAGCTGCACAATGTCAGCGATATTCGCCTGGACTGCTACCAGCGGGTCATGGCCTTTTTGAAGCCCCTGCTGCCCGAAAAGCGGGAATCTGGCCTGTGGGTGATCTACTCCGACTTCAACTTCAACCTGATCACCATAACGGACATCCAGGAATCCGGGGTCTGGTGGGAGGCGAAGAATGCCCGCCGGATGGTGATGGACGCTATCGGCCACGACGCGCGCTTTGTCTACATGGTGCTCTGGAAGGACAGGCCCGAGCAGGGCATGGACGACGTGGAGACCGCCCGGCTGGATGCCATCGCGGCCGTGCTGTGCGCCGCCGAATTGGACCTGGTGGACTGCCTGCTGGTGAACAACGATTCAATCTACAGCATGCGGGTCCACGGCTACATGAACAAATTCAGCGCCACCGCGGCCGGTGGCAGCCTGAGGGAGACGTATGCGGGAGAATAAAAAACGGATTCGTTTCTTCGCAATGCCCAGGGCGTATTTTTAATTTGACTTTACTTTGAAAAAGTTGTAGACGAGCGATCTATGGTGAATGTAGGGGCGCCGTTGCGGCGCCCGCCCGGTACGAAACATGTTGTTCCGCCCGGCGGGCGGCGCAACGCCGCCCCTACATGTATATGCTTTTAAGGAACTACCGCACAATACGGCGGCACATCTGGCGGTGCCTTTTCCGCCAGTCATCTCTTGCAGATTTTTTGATTTACCGCCAGTAAACCTTTGATTTACCGCCAGTAAACCTTCAAAATCTGCAAGAGCGCCTGACGAAAAAATCACTCGCCAGCTGACCACCTTAATTGCGCGGTATTTCCTTAATTCATGGTGGTTCCACTTCGTGGGATGCCCATTTAGAAGCACGCCCTGCGGCAAACGCTCTGCTCAGGATGACACCGTTGTACATGTCATCCTGAGCAGAGCGAAGTCGAAGGAGCTTTTCTCATTTCTCCAACTTCAACCGCGCCAGCACCTCGTCCGCCCGCATGGTTTCGAACCGTCGCACGCAGCGCCCGTCCAGGCGCTCGTCGAACAGGCAGATGGACCGCCAGTCGCAGTACTGGCAGGCGTTTTGTTGGCGCAGGCTTGCCGGAGCCACCTGTACCAATCCCGCGCGTATGGCGTTCAGGTGCTCCCCCGCCCTGTCGAGGGTCTTTTTCATCAGCGCTTCAAAGCCGTGGGCGTCGGTGGCCAGCGTGCCCTTGCGCAGCCCGCCGCCGGCGTTCACCTTCACGTTCAACACCTGGGTGAAGTTGGGCGACTGGGCTTCCAACAAGGCCATGTCGTCCGGCGCCAGCCCGTTCAGTCGGAAACTCTCCCGGCGGGCCTTCGCCACCTCGTCGGGGTCGGTGCTCTGCATGGCCAGTATGCCCTCGTCCAGGCCGAAGTAGTACACTCCGGCGCTCTGCTCCCGGCGCTTTCGGGTGGCCGCGGCCAGGTATACCGGCAATTGCAGACTCAGCCCGTGCCAGGCCTCGTCCAGGGCCAGCGGCTTGCCGCCGCGCTTGTAGTCGATCACCCGCAGGTAGCCGCCCTCGGCCCACTCGTCGATGCGGTCGATCCGTCCTTCCAGCGTGCATTCCCCACTCACCGCGTTCACGGTCAGCCGGGCCACGCCGTCCTCCACACCGAAATCCGTCTCCAGCGCGGCGGGGGCAAAGCGGCTGCCCCGCATATGCCCGGCCAGCACGGTGGCGCAGGTCCTTGCGGTGGCCTTCAGGCGCCTGCGCTCGGCCAGGGCTACGGCGCTGTCGCCCAGGGGGCCGTCGCTGGCCATGGCGTCCAGCAGCCGGTCGGCGATGGCGTCCATGCGCCGCCCGGCCTCGCCGTTGTCCAGCCGGTTCAGGTCCTCCATGCTGGCCAGCAGGAATTCGTGAACGGCGCTGTGAAAGAAGGTGCCCTCGTCCCGCACGTTCAGCTGGAAGGGATCGATGCGCTCCGGGCGCAGGCCGTATCGGGTGAAGTAGGCGAAGGGGCATTTCGCGTAGAGCTCCAGCCGGGATATGCTCTGGCGGCGCAGGGCTCCGTACAGCGCGCTGGCCGTGTCGGGATTCAGCACATCGGCGCTCTCGCCGTGGCTCAGCGCCAGCCCGATCTGCTGCAGGGAGCGTTTTATGCCGGGGCTGTCCAATTCCTCAATGATCTGCCGCAATCCCGCCAGGGCCGCGGTATCCCAGGGCTGGGCGGGCTCGCCCTCCGCCATCCCGGAAAGGGATATGGCTGCCTGGGCGGTGGCCGCCGCCGGCGCGCTATGCAGCATCCACTGAACGCCCTCGTCCTCCGATACGCCGCCGCGCACCGACAGCGCCGGAAAAATGCCCTTCAGCAGCGCCAGCAGCGCGCCGGGGTGCTGTGCGCCGCCGTCCAGTCCGCTCAGGGGGGCGCAGACGCATAGGTATTCGCCGGTTGCCTCCATTGCGGCTTTCAGGTAGAAGCGGCGCATCCGCGACAGCTCCATGCCGTCCGAGCCCAGCCAGGCCCGGGCCAGGCGGGAAAAGACCTGGATTTGGGCAGGATTCAGCAGTCCGTCGGTGTCCACGATGGCCCGGTCTGTCTCGCCCAGGATCAGCAGCGCCTTGGCCCGCTGGGCGGTGATGCGGTCGGTGGTCTGGGCGTATACGGCGTCGCCGGACTGGGGAAGGGGCTTGATGATGGCGGCGTCCAGCGATTCCATCAGGGTTTGGCGCAGTTCGGCAATGGGCAGAGGCGCTTCGCCCATCAGTTCGGCCATCTGGTCCAGCGCCCCGACGATGCGGTTCCACACCTGGCCCTCCTCGCCGGCCTGCTCCCGAAGCCCGGCCTCCGAGAGGGCGTTCAGGCGTTCCAGCAGCCGGTCTGCCGCGCCGATGTCCTCCATGAAGCCGTATACTGCAGCCAGCTGGTCCTTCAACGTTTTGGAACGCTTCAAGCGCCGCTTCAGGGCATCGATGGGTGCGGAAAAGCACGCCCGCAGGGGTTCCAGCGCTGCCCGCTCGGCCTCGGTGCCCCGGCGCAATGGGCGCAGCAGCGCCCATGGCTTCAGGGCGTATTTTTCAATATGGTTGGCCAGCCGGTCAGCCTCGTCCGCTTCCAAGGGCATGTAGCCGGCGCGCAGCAGCGCCAGCGCGTCCTCAGTCCGGGGCGAATCCTCCGCCAGCCGCAACGCGTCCACCAGGCTCTCCGCCAGGGGATGGCGTGAAGCCGCGCGGCTGGCGGACAGGAACAGAGGCACGTCGTAGGTTCGGAAGGCCTCCTTCAAGGGCTGGCGATAGCCGTCGATGTCCCGGCAGAGGATCAGTATGTCGTTCCAGCGCCAGCCGTTCTTCATGGCCAGCCTGCGGCACAGCGCCGCGGCGAAGCGGCATTCCTCCATCGGGTCCCGCAGTGTGACGGCCTGCACCCGGGCGGGACGCTTCCGGCTGTCCGAGGGGGAGACGGGAAACGCGAACAACTCATCCGCCAGCAATGACAGCTCCGCCGCCTGGCTGCCGCCGTCCACAACCAACCGGTGTTCGTCCGAAGCGCCGGATTCCTCCACCAGCACCCGCTCGGGCCAAACGTTCGCTCGCCGCGCGGCGACGATCATGCGTTCCAGGCAATTCTTGAGGGGCAGGAAGGCGTCAAAATCCCGGGCGCTTTCGTCGTTGGCCAGGGGCAGGAACACGTGGGTGTCCCCGCAGGCCGCGCCTACCGCGCCAATCAACCGGTGCAGCGTGGGAGGGGTCAAATCGAAGCCGTAGAACAGCACGCAGGCGTCCTTCAGGAACGGGGCCGCCGCGGCGCGATCCACAGCTTCGGCAAATTCCGATTCGCCGTCCTGGAAGCGTCCCTCCAGCAGGTTCTCGTAGGCCTCCAATATGATGGCCAGGTCGTCCAGCTTCATTTGCAGCAGGCCGTCGGCCTGTTCGGCGCAGGCGAATAGCCTCTCGGGAGTCAGCCCCGCCTGGCGGATCAGCTCCAGCTGGCGGGCGCAGCGTTCGGCGAAGCCCCGTCGGCCCGCCGCGCCGTGGTACAGCTTCAGCCGCTCGTCCACGCTGTGCACGGCGGCGCGCACCAGCATGACCCGGCCCCGTTCGTCCACCCGCGCGCCTTCGGGCTGTCCGGCGGCTTCAAAGATGCGTCCGCACAGCCGCTCCGGGCTCAGCACCTGCAGCCGAAAGGAGCCCTTCAGCATGAGCGCCGAGAGCAGCGTGCGCTCGGTTTGCAGCGTCAATTGCTTGGGTACCACCACGATGTGGTCCTTGTCGCCTTCGGCCATGCTCCGGCGCAGCACATCAATCATGGCCGGTTCCATCAGCCGGCTGCGGCCCGTGTAGATGCGCATGGCGATTCCTCCCTTTGAACCCCTGTTGATCCCAACTATTATATCATATATGAGGTGGCATCCATTCGTAAAAATGTGATAAACTTGTAATATCTATTTCCCACTTTTTGGTGTATAATGGTCCCGCAAGCCACATTCCGGAAAATCAGGGCAAATCAGGCAGTGTATTTTGTGAGATGCTTTGATGCGCATTGTCACCGGAACCGGCAAAAAATTTAAAGGAGGGGAATTCCATGAAGAGGATTCTCGCAGTTCTTATTGCGGTGATGCTGCTTGTCGCAGCCATACCCGCCACTTCCATGGCTGAAATTGTCAGCAATGGCGACAACAAGGTGTACCACGCCTCCACCAACGGCGGTACCCTGCATGTGCGCAGGGAAGCGTCCCTCAATGCCGCCATCGTCACCAGCGTACCCAACGGCACGGCCCTGCTGCAGACCAGCAGATCTACCAAGAGGAAGGACGGCCACGTTTGGATGAAGGTTAAGACCACCAACGGCGTGAACGGCTGGGTCTCCAAGAAGTGGGTCAAGGAAAATGCCCACGCTGACGTCAACACCCAGAAGGACGGCCTGAACGTGCGCACCAAGCGCAGCGCCAGCAGCCCGAAAACGATCATATACAGCATTCCCCACGGTACCAAGGGCGTTAACATCTACAAGGTCAACGGCAACTGGGCCTATGTGAACTACAAGGGCAATTCCCGCAAGGGCTGGGCTTCCCTGGGCTATCTGCGGTGGACCCTCTGGTAATAAACCACAATCAGCGGACGCGCAAGCGTCCGTTTTTTATTGTATTCAGCCGGAGCGGTATGGTATAATGATGCCGGGGTGATACCGTGCACAATTATATTCTGTTGGGCGATTCCGACAACGCCTGGCACAATCTGGCGGTGGAGGCGCTGCTGTTTGAAACGCTGGGAAAGAGTGACCGGGTGCTCTACCTATGGCAGAACCGGAACACCGTGGTCATCGGGCGGCACCAGAACGCCTGGAAGGAGTGTCGGGTGAAGCTGCTGGAGGATGAGGGCGGCCGCCTGGCCCGGCGCAGCAGCGGCGGCGGCGCGGTGTTTCACGACATGGGCAACCTGAACTTCAGCTTTGTGCTGCCCCGCGGGGAATACGACGTGCGCCGCCAGCTGGAGGTCGTGCGCCGTGCTGTGGCCCGCTTCGGCATAGAAGCGCAGTTTACCGGTCGCAACGACCTGGTGATCGGGGGCAGTGGGACGAAGTTCTCCGGCAACGCCTTCCGCTTTTCCGGGGATGTCGCCCTGCACCACGGCACCATCATGGTAAACGTGGACGTGGACCGGCTGGGGCGTTACCTGGCCCCGGACGACGGCAAGCTGAAGGCCAAGGGCATCGACAGCGTGCGTGCCCGGGTGGCAAACCTTACCGTGCTCAACCCGGATATCACCATCCCGGCGCTGACCGGCGCACTCGTGGATGCCTTTGCCGACGAATACGGCACGGCCGAGGCGCTGCCGATGGCCGTGCTGGACGCCCACCGGCTGGCGGTGCTGGAGGGGGAATACGCCTCCTGGGATTTTAGGCTGGGCAAGGCCCTGCCCTTCGACGCCACGCTGGAGCACCGCTTCGATTGGGGCGGCGTGACGCTGGAGCTGAACCTGAAGGGCGGCAAAGTCGTCTCGGCCCGGGTGTATTCCGACGCCATGGACGAAGCCATGGTTTCGACCCTGGCCCCGGCGCTGACCGGCGCGCGTTATGAAAACCAGGCCCTGGGAGCCGCCTTGCGCGCCCTGGGACATCCCCAGGCAGATGAACTGGCCGAATGGCTTGAAAATACCGATTTAGGAGGTCATTGACTGTGAAGAAGGCATTGTTTATCGGCGGCACCGGCACCATCAGCGCCGCCATCGTCCGCAGGCTGGTCAGCGAACCGGGCTGGCAGGTCTGGCTGCTGAACCGGGGCAACCGGCCCGACGCTGTGCCCGAAGGGGCCCATTCCATCGTTGCTGACATCAACGACGAAGCCGCTGTGCTGAACAAGCTGGGCGACATGACCTTTGACTGCGTCTGCGAATTCATAGGCTTCACCCCCGACCAGGTGGAGCGTGACTATCGCCTGTTCAAGGGCCGCACCCGGCAGTACATCTACACCAGCTCCGCCTCGGCCTACCACAAGCCTGCGGCCAGCTACATCATCACCGAGGGCACGACCCTGGCCAACCCCCACTGGGAATACTCCCGCAACAAGATCGCCTGCGAGGAATTCCTGATGAAGAAGTATCGCGAGGAGGGCTTCCCGGTGACCATCGTGCGTCCCAGCCACACCTATGACGAGCGCAGCGTGCCCCTGGGTGTGCACGGCAAGAAGGGCTCCTGGCAGGTGATCAAGCGGATGCTGGAGGGCAAGCCTGTGATTATACAGGGCGACGGCACCTCGCTGTGGACCATGACCTTCAACACCGATTTCGCCATCGGCTACACCGGCCTGATGGGCAACCGCCACGCCATCGGCGAGGCCTTCCAGATCACCGGCGACGAGACCTTGACCTGGAACCAGATCTACGCCACCATCGCCGACGTCCTGGGCGTGGAGCTGAAGGCCTACCATGTGGCCAGCGACTTCCTGGCCGCTGTGGGCGATAAGTACGGCTACGATTTCGAGGGCAGCCTCACCGGCGACAAGTCGGTCTCGGTGGTGTTCGACAACCGCAAGCTGAAGCGGGCCGTGCCCGACATGCGCACCGAAGTGCGCTTCGACCAGGGCGTGCGCATCGCACTGGATTATGTGCTGTCCCACCCCGAGCGCCAGATCCCCGACCCCGAGTTCGACGAATGGTGCGATCGGGTGATCGAGGCGCAGGAGAAGGCGAAATTCTGATTTGTCGCTGAGGCGACAAATCAGAATTTGAGTGGCTAGTGGCCAGTGATTAGTGGCTAGTGAAGGAGGAAATCCTTGCGGATTTCTTTT
>CADBVG010000035.1 GCA_902798105.1 uncultured Eubacteriales bacterium | reverse complement strand
GAACGGGCTGGCAAGCCCCCGGAGGTAAATCGAGAAATCTGCAAGCAGCAGATGTCGGAAAAGGCACCGCCAGATGCGCCGCCGTATTGTGCGGTATTTGCTAAATAGAATATGCCCCCGGGCCGTCCGGCTTGACCCGTGTCACGCCCCTGCGTTCACATTGCGAATGTATTCCTCCGCGCTGATCATGGGCGTCTGCAGCGCCGCCACCGTTTCCGGGGACAGGGACAGGCGCCCGGCGTATTCCTCCCCCGCCCTTTCAAAGCGCTCCAGCAGCCCATCGGCGACAATGGCGGCCTCCGGCACGTTCATCAGCGGCGTCTCCGGCACGCAGACCACGTCCGGGTTCCCGAAGCAGGTCCTGCACATCAGCTTCAGGCTGTCAAAGTTCCCCTCCCAGTGGGGAAAGCCGCAGCCACAGATCACCACCGTGTGAATGCGCGAAAAATCCGCCAGCGCCTCATGGCGCACGGTCCCGTCGCTCTGGCGCACCATCTTCATCTTCACCAGCGGAATGGTGCGGTCCAGTACCGCCTTCAGGTGGGAGGGCATGCCGTAGCAGTACAGCGGAAAGCTCCAGATGATTACGTCCGCCTCCCGGTACAGGTCGAGGATCGGGTTCTGGTCATCCTGGATGACGCAGTGCCCGTCCATGCGCTGCCAGCAGTCGAAGCAGCCCCGGCAGGGGGCGATCTTACGGTCGATCACATTGACGACGCGCACCTCGTGACGGCCCTCCCGGTTCAGGCCCTTCAAAAAGGCGTCCGTCAGCCTGAAGGTATCGCTCTTTTTCTTGGGGCTTCCGTTCAACACCAGTATCTTCATATCCGTCTGCTCCTTTCGTTCTCCAACGCTACCGTCACAAAGCGTGACCGATCGTTCTCATATTATAGAGAACGGTCGATCACGTGTCAAGGGGTTGTGGTCAATATCCGACAAAAAAAGCGGTGTGGACACCCACGCCGCATTGTGATAGAATTCTTTTGTTAAATCCAAAATATGCTGTAACGAACTGACGCAATCTCCGTCCAACCGGCAGAAATCAACGGCAAGGGGGTGATGAACTGTGAACAGCGCGGGCTTTGACAAGCTCTACGAGGCCTGTTACATGCGGGTATTCTCCTACGCCATGACGCTGGCAAAGGACCGACACCTGGCCGAGGAAATCACCCAGGAGACGTTCTTCCGGGCGTTTTCCAAGTCGGGCAGCTTCCGGGGCGAATCCGACGAGGTTACGTGGCTCTGCGCGATCGCCAGGAACCTGTTCACCGACGAGACGCGCCGGCAGGGCAGATTCGCCCAGATGCCGGAGGACGCCGCCGCACACGGGAAGGGCGTCGAGCAGGCCGCCATTGAAAAGGACGATTCCTTCCGCGTGCACATGGCGCTGCACGCGCTGGAGGAGCCCTACCGGGAGGTATTCGAGCTGAGGGTATTCGGCGAGCTGTCCTTCGCGCAGATCGGACAGATCTTCCGCAAGACCGAGAACTGGGCCCGCGTCACATTTCATCGCGCCCGCGCGAAGCTGAAGGAAAGGATGGAGGAAAAATGAACCGGGAATGTGAAATTGTGCGCGACATACTGCCGCTGTACGCCGACGACGTGTGCAGCGCGGCAAGCCGCGAAATCATCGGTGAACACCTGAAGACCTGCCCTGAATGCGCGGCGTACCTGGAGCAGATTCGCGCCAGCGAAGCCGAGGGCGAGCTCAAACAGGAGCGGGCGCTGGTCATCAGGAACCAGGCCAAGCGCTTCAAGCGGCGCTCCGCCGCCGTGGGCAGCGTCATATCGGCGCTCTTCATGGTCCCGATACTGATCTGCCTGATCGTGAACCTGACCTCCGGGCGCACGCTGGACTGGTTCTTCGTGGTGGCCGCCGGGATGCTGGTGGCGGCCTCGCTGATCGTCGTGCCGATCGTGGTGCCGGAAAACAAGCTGTTCTGGACGCTCTGCGCCTTCTGCGTCAGCCTGGTGATACTGCTGGCCGTGTGCGCCCTGTACACCCACGGCGACTGGTTCTTCGTGGCCGCGTCGGCGTCCATATTCGGCCTTGCGGTGGTCTTCCTGCCCTTCGCCATCAGGGCCAGGCCCCTGCGCCCGTGGGTCGAGGGCCACAACAAGGCGCTGCTGGTGCTGGCCGTGGACTGCATACTGTTCGGAAACATGATGAACGTGATCAGCTGGCACCAGAAGGGCTTCGGCTTCACCATGCTCATCGCGCTGCTGATCGTCGCGGCCCTCGCCCTGCTGGTAGTAAACTTCATGCTGAAGGAGAAGGGCAGGAACAGGGGCTAATACTCCTGAATGGCATCCCACGACGTGGCACACCTTGAATGAAAAACGGGCGTTGTAGGGGCGGCGCAGGCGCCACCCCTACACACCATAGATCGCTATTCCACCGCTTTTCACAGTAAGCCTCATCCCCGCGCTTCACCGCTGAGTTGATTGGCTTCCAACCACGCGGCCACATCCTCGGACAGCGTCGCGCCGCCGGAATAGTGGATGGACAGGCCCTGGCCCATGGCGGATTCCGGGGCCAGCTTGGCGATGGCCGTCAGGCTCTGGCCGAAGCGCCCGCCGCCGTGGGAGCAGAAGGGCACGATGCGCTTGCCCGCGAAGTCAAACGCCTCCAGGAAGGACGCGATGGGCATGGGGATCGAAGCCCACCAGTTGGGATAGCCCAGCAGCACGGTGTCGTAGTCGTCGATGTTCTCCGGCAGGCCGGCGATTTCGGGCCGCGCCTGGGCGTGCTGGTCCCGCTGGGCCTCCATCAGCACGGTGTTGTAGTCGTCGGAATAGGCGGGCACGGGCTCGATCTCGAACAGGTCGAAGCCGGTCTGTCACTGGATCTCATGGGCGATGCCCCGGGTGTTGCCACCCCAGGAGAAGAAGGCGATCAGCACCCTGCTGCCGTCGGACGTGGAGGGAATGCCGCCCGAAACGGCCACCGAGCCCGCGATGCCCGCCCCGGCGTTGCGCACCAGGCGCACGCCCAGGTTGTAGCTCTTCATGTCCGTTTGTCCCGCCGCGCGATAGGCGCTGCGCATATTCTTGCCGAAGTCGTTCCAGCCGCCTCCGCGGTAGACGTGGCGGGTACCGTTTTCAGCGCCGGTAGGATTGTCGGTACGCCCAAGGTCATAGGGTCCGTACCAGTCCCAGCACCATTCGTTGACATTGCCGTGCATGTCGTAGAGTCCCCAGGCGTTGGGCGCGAAGCTGCCCACCTCCACGGTCTTGCCGCGATACTCGCCAGGTCTCGCCTCCAGGACAGAATCGTCGAAGTAGTTCTCCTCGATCTCGTAGGGGTAGTAGCCGTAGAAGTTGGCGTCGTCCGCGTCCAGCGAGCGCTCCAGGTTGAAGGGCGTGGCCGTGCCCGCCCGGCAAGCGTACTCCCACTCCGCCTCCGTGGGCAGTCGGTATCCGTCCGCGGCGCGGTTCCAGGTGACGGACTCGCCGTCGATGGCGTAGGCGGGCGTCAGGCCCGCCGCCGCGCTCTTCGCGTTGGCATACTGTACCGCGTCCAGCCAGGAGAGGTTTTCCACGGGCAGCTTCTCACCGGTGAAGGTGCTGGGGTTTACGCCCATCACAGCCTCCCATTCGGCCTGGGTGGTCTCGTAAGGGTCGATGTAGAAGGACGCCACCGTCACCTCGTGCTGTGTCTCATCGTCGATGCGCCAGTTCTCGTCTTCCGGGCTGCCCATTTGGAAGGCGCCGCCTTCAACGAGGACGAAGCCGTCGTCGACGGAAACCGTCGTTGAAACCATCCCCGATTCCCCCTCAACTTCATATTCCACCATGGGCTCCGGTTCCGACGCCTGCCAAGGGGATTCCGCGGCGCTGCCCCAGCCCGAATCAAAGCCGATGTCATTGTTGTCCGGCCAAATCGTGTTCAATACCAGACCGATCACGACGGCAGCCAGCACCAGCACCACCGGCATCAGCGGATTGCCCTTCCTGCGCAGCATCAGCGCAAGCTGACAGCCCACAAAGGCCCAAAACAGCAGCATGGCCACGTTCTCCAACAGCACCAGCGCCCCGGCCTTTTCATAGTCCAGGAAGGCGAAGGGCACCCGGAAGAACAGGTAGTTCGGCATGCCGTTTTTCAAAAACAGCCAGAGCCCGACGCCTGCGACCCCCGCGCAGACCACCGAGAGCATGCGTCGCGCATTGTCCTTTAATTTCAGCTTCGCCAGCATCACCGGCACGTGCAGGCCCAGGTGCAGCCCCATCAGCACGAACGACCAGTGGGACATGGACAAATGCGTCACCCGCACGAACGACACCCGCGCGACGCCGTACATAAACGGCACGGCGTAGTTGCTCATGGCCATGCCGCAGAAGGCTGTCAGCGCGAAGGAGATGAGCAGGAGCACGTTCACACAGGTTGAAACGATGCGGTAGGCGTTGTACCTGCCCTTGAGCATCGCCCCGTACCAGCGCCGGTTGAGGACTTGGTGAACGATGACCAGCGCGGTCATGCCCATGCCCAGCCATTCGTGGGCCGCCTCTCCCATCGCCTGGTACGCCATCTGCAAAAGCAGGAGGACGGTCATGCCGATGTCGATGATCCTCCGCAGATTTCCCTGTCGCGTCTTCATGATCCATCCTCCTTATGGAAATACCGCACAAACGGGCGGCATGTCTGGCGGTGCCATTTCCGCCATGCACATCCTGCAAATTCCTTGACTTGTCCTTGACTTGCCGCCAGCAAGCCTGCGAAATTTGCAGGCGCGCCTGACGGAAAATTCACTCGCCAGCCAACCACCCTTATTATGCGGTATTTCCTTATAGTATTATTCTGTTATTTCAGTCCGTTCACCCAGTCGCGCAGCTCATCCTCGGAGACGCTGCCGCTGTGGCGCGCGCCGTCCAGCCAGTTGCCGGTTCCGGCCAGTTCGGCAAGGTCCTTGCCGCTGCGGCCGATGCCGCTGCCGCCCGAGGTACAGAAGGGAACCACCGTCTTGTCGGTGAAGTCGTGGCTCTCCACGAAGGTGCACAATATCCTCGGCTCCTCGCCCCACCAGATGGGATAGCCGATGTAGACGGTGGTATAGCCGGCCAGGTCGATGTCCTCGCCACCGATTTCAGGGCGGGTCTCCGGGTTGTCCTGCTCGGCGGTGGCGCGGGTGGAGCGGTCGTTGTAGTTCAGGTCCTCTTCGGTGTAGGGCACGGCGGGGACGATTTCATACAGGTCCGCGCCGGTCACGTTCGCCAACTTCTCCGCCACGCCCTTCGTGGTGCCCGTCGCGGAGAAGTAGACCACCAGCGCCTTTTCCTCGGCGAACGCCCCCACGCCCAGCAGCAGGCACAGTGCCATCAACATTGCCATTGCCTTTTTCATTTCAGTATCCTCCTACTGTTTTTTATTCGCCTTCGTTCCAGACTTCCTTCGCCAGGCGGAACACCGCCCAGCCCTTGGGCCAGCCCACATACATGGTGGCGTGGGTGATGATGGCCGCGATTTCTTCCTTTGTCACGCCGTGGGCCTTGGCGTTCTGCAAATGATAGCTGAGCGAGGAATCGGTGATTCCCGAGGCCATCAGCGAAACGACGGTGATAATGCACTTGGTCTTGACGTCGATGGCCTCCTCGTTCCAGACCTCCCCGAAGAGCACGTCGTCGTTCAGGTGCGCGAACATCGGCGCGAACGCGCCCAGCTGCTGCCTGCCGGCAGTCTGTGTAATCTTCTCTTTCACGGTTACTTCATCTCCTTTTCCCAGAAGCGAATGACATTGAGGTTCAGACTGTCTGCCAGCTTTTCAAGGCCCTTCGTCTCCTCGTCGGTCAGGGTGACGTTCGCGGCCTTCACCGCGTCCTCGACGTGGCTGACCTTCGTCACGCCGATGATGGGCAGCGTGCCCTTGGCGATGGCCCAGGCCACCGGGATCTGCGCGGGGCCCACGCCGTACTTGTCCGCCAGGCGCTTGAGTTCTGCGTTCAGCACCTCCAGCTTGTCCAACACCGGGTTGTAGGTTTCCGCCCGCGCGGAACCCTCGGGCATGGGATGCTTCGTGTCGTACTTGCCGGACAGCGCGCCTTGCTCCAGCACCATGTAGGCGAAGAAGGTGATGCCGTTCTCCTTGCAATAGTCCAGTATGCCGGACGCCTCGGAGGAGCGGTTGATGAGGCTCAGGTGGTTCTGTACCGCGGACAGCTTCAGGCCGTGGGCCTTCAGGATTTCATTCGCTTCCCTGATCTCGGCCAGGTTGTGGTTCGACACGCCCAGCAGCGGCACGTCGTCCCGGCTTTCGAAATACTTCGCCAATTCCTCCGTCCAGTGGGGCGCGTTCCAGACGTTGTGGATCCAGTAGATGTCGAAGCGGGAGAGGTTCATCAGCTGAAGCTGCATCCCGATCATGTCCGCCATTGCGGTGGGCTTTCCGTTGGCGCACTGGGGCGTGAACTTGTCGGAAATCAGGTAAGATTCCCGCGGCAGGTCTTTGATGAATCCAGCCAGCACCTTCTCGGAGGTGCCCATGCCGTAGGCGTAGGCGGTATCCCACAGATTCAGGCCGTTGGCCATCGCCGCGTCGAAGATGGGTCTGAGCGTCTCGGCGGTGAAGTCGTTCCCAAAGGTTCCATCGTTGCCCCAGGCCCACGCGCCGAGGGCGATTTTCGGCAGCTTGCTCATGATGCTTTCCTCCTCAAATTTTCTGGTTCCCGGTCGACCAAACGTGCTTTTCCTTTGCGTTTACGGGTTTGTTCTGCGCCATGACGCCCGCCAGGGGATGGGGCGCGTAGGGCGCTTCGAGATATGCTATTTCATCGTCGGTCAGTTCCAGGTCCACGGCCTTCGCCGCGCCCTCGATGTGGTGGAACTTCGTCGCGCCCACCACCGGCGCGGTTACCTTTGTCAAAAGCCATGCCAGCGACACCTCCGTCATGGAAACGCCCCGCTTTTCGGCGATTTCCGCCACGCGGCCGATGATGACGTCGTCCTGATCCTTCGTGGCGTCGTACTTGAATTTCGCGTAGGCGTCCTTCTCCTGGCGGTTGCTCGTCTCCCCCGGCTTGCGGGCCAACCTGCCCGAGGCCAGGGCGCTGTAGGGCGTCAGGGCGATGTTTTCCTCGTCGCAATAGGGCACCATCTCCCGCTCCTCCTCCCGGAAGATCAGGTTGTAGTGGCCCTGCACGGACACGAACTTCGCCCAGCCCTCCCGCTCGGCGATGGCGTTGGCCTTGCAAAGCTGCCAGGCGAAGCAGTTGGAGATGCCAATGCAGCGCGCCTTGCCTGCCTTCACCTGGCGGTTCAGGCCGTCCAGCATGTCCTCGATGGGCGTCTGCCAGTCCCACATGTGGTAGATGTACAGATCGACGTAATCCATGCCCAGGTTTTCAAGGCTCTTGTTCAGCATCCGCTCGATGTGCTTCTGGCCGGTGATGCCAGCCTCGATCTCATCCTGCGTCCGGGGCAGGAACTTGGTGGCCACCACCACGTCCTCTCGCTTCGCAAAGTCCCTCAGTGCCCGGCCCACGTACTGTTCGCTGGTGCCGGACTGGTAGGCGATGGCGGTGTCATAGAAGTTGACGCCCAGCTCCAGGCCCCGCTTGATGATCTGTCGGGAGTGCTCCTCGTCCAGCGTCCAGGCGTGCTGGCCCTGCCCCGCGTCGCCAAAGCCCATACAGCCCATGCAAATGCGGGAAACGTTCAAATCGCTGTTGCCCAATCTTACATATTTCATGGTTCAGTCGGCCTCCTGCACATCGAAAATAATAAATTGACATCGTGTCAATTCATAGTATACACCATTTCTGACACGATGTCAATACTTGATCGCAGTAAAATAGTCGTTTTTTTACTGCGCCGCCAGCAGCGCGCGGATGCAGTTGAAGGCGAGGTCATACACGCCCATGTATACGAAATTCAGCCCCGCCTGCGCCATCGCCCGGCGCTGCTTTTCGGATACGGTGGTATAGGGGAATACGCCGTAGAGGAACGGCAAAAAGGCGTACAGGAAGTCCTGCTGCGCCCTTGCGTCCATCCGGGGAAAGAACTTCACCAGGCAGCGCCGCACCGCCTCGATGGACGCGCCGTAGGCAACCTTGAAATCCCGCAGGCATTCCGGACGGCTGTTTTCCTCCAGGTCGAAGTGGTTCATGCTCAGCAGCTTCAGCAGCATACCCCGCCTTTCCAGCGTATGGGCCAGCGCGCTGGAAAAGGCCTCGGCGCTCATGGTCGTATACGACTGCGCCATGGCGTCCAGCGCCTCGACCCAGCGCTCATACTCCTTCTGCATCAGTGCCAGGAAGATTTCCTCCTTGGTCTGGAAATAATTGTATATCGAGGTGCGCGTGAAGCTGGTCGCCGCGGCGATATCCTTCAGCGTGATCTCCTTGAAGCTCATGGTCTGGTAGAGCCTTTCGCAGGCCGAGATGATCTCCTCCCGGCGCGCGTTCGTCAATTCCACGGAACCCCTGGGCATGTGCCTTCCCCCTTCGCCGCCCCCGGCGGCCGCATCATACGGCCATTATAACAGAATAGTGACTCCGTGTCAATATTATTTTCATCAATATTGACACGGAGTCACATCGGTGCTACACTGTATGACAGCATCATTCCTGAAGGTGGTTTCGACGATGGAGCGCATTCTCAATCCAAGGCCCGTTCTGCCCCCGGCGCGGCAGATCTTCCCGGACGGCGCCCTGAAGGCCATGATCTTGCCACTGCTGATCGAGCAGCTGCTCCAGCTGGTTGTGGGCATCGCGGACACATTGATGGTCAGCTACGCGGGGGAAGCCACTGTTTCCGGCGTATCGCTGGATACGATGATCTACACCATATTCATCTACCTGTTCACGGCGGTGGCCACCGGCGCGTCGGTGATCGTGGCCCAGTACATCGGCAGGAACGACCGGGACAGCGCCAACCTCGCGGCCTCCCAGGGCTTCCACATCGCCGGCGTGACGGCGCTTGCGTGCATGGCTTTGACGCTGCTCTTCGGCGACGCTGCGCTGGCAAGCCTGTACCCCCGGGTAGACGGCGCGGTGATGTCCGCCTGCCAGGTCTACCTGCGCATCGTGGCGCTGTCCTTCCCCGCCAACGCGATCTACAACGCCGGGGCGGCGCTGTACCGGTCCATGGGCAGGACGCGCACCACCATGCTGGTCTCCACGGGCATGAACCTCATCAATGTAATCGGAAACGCCATCGGCGTATTCGCGCTGAAGGCCGGTGCCGCGGGCGTAGCCTGGCCGACGACGATTTCGTGGTACTTCGCCGCCATCGTCATGACCGCGCTGTGCTTCAACCGGGAAAACGACGTGTTCATCCGGTTCAGGGAAATGCTGCGCCCACAAAGGGAAATGGCCGGGCGCATACTGTACATCGCCGTGCCCAACGCCGCCGAGCAGGTGCTGTTCCAGCTGGCGAAGGTAGTACTGGGCAGCCTGATCGCCACCTTTGGCACCTCCCAAATCGCCGCCAACGGCATCGGGCAGACACTGTGGTCGCTGGCCGCCTGCATGTGTACGTCCATGAGCCCGGTGTTCATCACCGTGGTGGGCCAGTGCATGGGCGCGGGCGACACCGAAGCCGCGGCCTGGTACATGCGCAAGCTGACGCGGCTGTCGCTGCTGCTTTCCACGCTGTGGAACGCGCTGGTGCTTCTGCTGGTGCCCGCGATCCTGCCGCTGTATGCCGTCACCGCCGAAACCCGGCATATGATCTGGGTGATCGTCATCATCCATAACATCTTCGCCGCGCTGGTACAGCCCTTCGCCATGCCGCTGTCCTCCGGCCTGCGGGCCGCGGGAGACGTTCATTTCAGCCTCTGGTCGTCGCTGCTGTGCACCGTGGTCTTCCGCACGGCGCTGTCCTTCGTTCTGGGGCTGTGGCTGAATATGGGCATCGTCGGCATCGCCTGGGCCATGGTGCTGGATTGGTGCCTGAAGGCGCTGCTTGACGTGCTGCGCTTTTTCAGTGGCAAGTGGAAGGACAAGCGGGTCATCTGAATCCGGGCGAAATCAGAACAGGCTTCCCGACAGCAGCGTCATCAGCAGCGATTCCAGCTGCCCGGCACTGCTGGCGCAGCCCTCCTGGGCGTAGCGCCGCGCCACGCAGGCGATGCCCCCGGCGTAGAAGGACGCGGCGTAGCTGCGTGCGCAGGGATCGGCCTTTGGCAGGAAACAATCGCAGCTGTCCATGGCCTCGAAGAAGCTGTCGTAGAGCAGGTGGTCGATGTGGTTGTCCACCAACAGCCGTATGAGCGCCCGGTTGCGCAATATATATTCGCTGTAGCCCCGGCACAGCCAGCGAAGCTGGTCCCCCCGGCAGGCGGGACGCTGGGGCGCCTGGAGCTCGGGGCCCTCGCAATCCCCCGCCTGGAGGGTGAATACCATCACGTTCTCCCGGCTGGTGAACAGGGTATAGAAGGTCTGGCGGGAGATGCCCGCCGCCTTGCAGAGCTCGCTGACGGTGATCTGCGCAAAGGGCTTACGCCCCAGCAGCGCCATCATCGCGTCCGCGATCTGCCGCTGGGATTGAAGGGCCGTCTTGTTGGTGCCGCAGTACATTGTTTTTCCTCCAGTGGGTCATATCCATTCGCTATATGGCGGCGCAGGCGCCGCCGCTGCGGGTTGTTCCTTTGTAGCGGCTGTGCCTGCGCCGCCACTGTTCCCGCCAATGATTGTAAATATTATAGCAAAATACTTGACAGATGTCAATGTTGGTTGTATTATAACCACAAACTTGACAAATGTCAAGGCAGCGAGGAGGTATGAACATGACGATACTGCCGATTTACAATATCATCGCCCTGCCCGGCGCAAAGCTGTGGCTGCAAACCAACCTGTACAGGGAGCTTTCCGACAAAACCCCGGTCGTGGGCGAGCGCGTAACGCTGCTGGCCCAAAAGGAGGAAAAGCCCCGCGCCCAGCTGACGGCGGACAGCTTTCAGCCCATCGGCGTGGCGGGCGTCGTGAGCGAAATCAACGACAGCGGCTTCATGTGCATCGACCTTCAGAACCGCGTCAACGTTGAGGAGATCACCCGACTCCCCGGCGGCAGCTTCTCCATGACCCTGTCCCGCCGCCCGGACACGGACGACCTGGACCGTGTCGACGCCGAACGCAGGCTCACCGAGGTAAAGGACCGCATACTCTCGTTCTCAAAGGGCAAGCAGTGGGAGGGTATGCTGCGCGGCTTCATCGCCTACTGGGACAACCTGTGGACAGTGGGCGCGGCCATGTCGCCCTGGCTCGGGCTGTCGGAGGCAGACCGCTACGCGCTGCTGGCCGAGGACAGCCTTCAAAGGCGCTTTGACATGCTGGAGCGCATACTGATGGAGGGGCTTGAGATGGTGAACGTGCAGGTGGCTGCCCAGTCCGCCCAGAAGGAGGACCACGAAAAGCTGTACCGGGAATCCGCCATAAAAAAACAGATCGAGTATCTGCAGAAGGAGCTGGACGCCATGCACCCGGAAAACGTCACCGAGGCGCGGCGGCTGGAGCTGAAGCTGGAGGAGGCCGGCATGAACGAACAGGCCCTGAAGGAGGGCCGCAAGGTGCTGAACCGGTTGAAGGGCGAGGGCAGCAACAGCCCCGAGGCGGGTATGCTCACCGACTGGCTGGACCTGCTGACCAGCCTGCCCTGGAAGAAGGCCGAGGCGAAGCAGATCTCCATGGACGACGCCCGCGCCGCGCTGAACGCGGGCCACTCCGGATTGGACAAGGTGAAAAAGCGCATCCTCCAGCAGATCGCGGTGATGCGCCTGAAAAGCCGCTTTGCCTTGAGCAAAGCGGTCCCCGACGCAGTCAGGGATGGCGACGGCTCAAATCAAAGGTTTGAGGCGCGCCACTTGGGCAGGCAGTCCGGCTCGATCCTGTGCTTCGTGGGCGCGCCGGGCACCGGCAAGACGAGCATCGGCGAGAGCATCGCCAAGGCGCTGGGTCGGGAATACGTGCGGGTCTCCCTGGGCGGCGTGCGGGACGAGGCCGACATCCGCGGCCACCGGCGCACCTACATCGGGGCCATGCCGGGGCGGATCATCGACGGCATCCACAAGTGCGGCGCGAACAACCCGGTCATGGTGCTGGACGAGGTGGACAAGCTGTCCCAGTCCTACAACGGCGACCCCGCCAGCGCGCTGCTGGAGGTGCTGGACCCGGAGCAGAACTTCTCCTTCACCGACCACTACCTGAACGTGCCCTTCGACCTTTCCGACGTGCTGTTCATCTGCACGGCGAACACGCTGGACACCATCCCCGAGCCGCTGCTGAACCGCATGGAGGTCATACGCTTCCAGGGCTACACCCCCATCGAGAAGCACCAGATCGCCATTGAGCACCTGCTGCCCCGGGCCATGGAGGCGGTGGGCATCCCGGAGGGCGCGCTGACCGTCTCCGACGAGGCCATCGACGCCATCATCGAAAACTACACCCGGGAGGCGGGCGTGCGCGGGCTCAAAAAGCGCATGGACCAGCTGTGCCGCGGCGCGGCGGTGGCACTGGTGGACGACGCCGACGCGAAGCTGGCCATCACCCCCGACACCCTGCCCGACTACCTGGACGCCAACCCCATCCACCGCAAGCATGTGCCGGAACGCGCCAAGCCCGGCATCGTCACCGGCCTGGCCTGGACGCCGGTGGGCGGCGACATACTGTATATCCAGACGCTTACCACGAAAGGCAGCGGCAAGATCACCGTCACCGGCCAGCTGGGCGACGTGATGAAGGAATCGGCCCAAATCGCCGTGAGCCTGGTGAAGGCCATGCTGCCGGAGCAGGCCCAGGCGCTGAACGAGAGCGACCTGCACATCCACGTGCCCGACGGTGCGACGCCCAAGGACGGCCCCTCGGCGGGCATCACGCTGACCACGGCGCTCGCTTCGCTGCTGACAGGCGTGGCCGTGCCGCCCAGCGTGGCCATGACCGGCGAGGTATCCCTCCAGGGGGACGTGAACCCCATCGGCGGCCTGCCCGAAAAGCTGATGGCCGCCCAGCGCAGCGGCGTCAAGCGGGTGTTCATCCCGAAGGACAATGTCGACGACCTGAAGGATGTGGCCGAAGAGGTCCGGCAGGCGCTGAAGATCACGCCCGTCTCCACCGTGGAGGAGGTGCTGCTGGCGCTGGACATCCCGGTGACGCCCGCCATGCCCAGGGCCATCTAATACTCCTCTCAGTTTAAACCAGCGATTCTGTGGGCATCTTTTCCGCCCTGACTGCGTCAAGCCTCCTTGACTTGCCGCCAACAGGTGCGGCTGTCATAAATTGAATATCGCCGCATAAAACGGTTGCAGGGGCGCCGCATCGGCGTCCCTGCAACTGCATATCTGTCCGTAAATTCTGATTTATCGAGCCCAGCCCGACAATTCAGAATTTACCCGACTGATCATATACATCCATCCTGTTTTCTCCAATCTCTCCCAGCACCGCGCCGATGTCGCGGTTGACGCAGATGCTCCGCCCCTCGATCGGCTTCGGGCAGAAGGCCTCGCTGAAGTTCACGCAGGCGTAGGTCGCCGCCGGGTTTTCCGCGGTCATCTGCCAAAATGGGTATTTGATGATGACCGGGGTGTTCGCGCCGATGCCCAGCTCCAGATACAGCACCCGGCCCGTCTCGTGCCTGCGCAGGAAATCGGCATAGGCGGCGGCAGCCCTGTGCCAGCCGTCGTCCTCCACGAAGCTGTCGTCGGCCCGCAGGTTCATCATCACGCCGCTGCCGTCCACGGGGCACCTGGGGACCAGGTCCGAGGGCAGGCGCATGGCGATATTGCCGCCCTTCGGCACCTGGAACACGCCGCTTTCATCCCTCACGAAGCCCTGGGCCGCCATGGCCCGCATCGTCCAGGCCTCGTTATCGAAGGTCTGCCGTATGGCGGGGTTCACGCTCTGGAACAGGCCGTAGTCCCCCTGGGTGTAGAACAGCCGCGCCTTGTCGAAGCCCGCCCGCTGGAACTGGTGATCCACATTGGTGGTGATGACGAAGTAATTCCTGCCCTCCATCAGTGCCAGCAGTTGCCGGTACACCGGCTTCGGTGGATCGATGTAGCGGTTAAAGTAGATGTGCCGCGCCCACCAGGCCCAGCGGGTTTCATCGTCCGGGAAGGGATAGAAGCCGCCGGAATACATGTCACGTATGCCGAACTTCGCCGCGAAATCGAAGAAGTACCGTTCAAAGCGCTCGCCGCTGTAGGTCAGCCCGGCGGAGGTGGACAGCCCCGCGCCCGCGCCGATCACGATGGCTTCGGCGTCGGCGATGGCGTCACGCAGCCTTTCAACCTGCTCCGCCGGACTGCCGGCGCCAAAAGACACGCTCTCCCCAAGGGTCCGCACACCCGCCAGTCCCTTTTGTATCGTCTCGGTATAGCCGTTTGTATTCATCATTCGCTCCTCCGGATAATGTCATGGTTTTGATGTTGCATCCGATTCCCCTGCTCCCCCGCCAGCCGCCGCAGTTCCTCCTCGGCCAGCGCGGCGAAGAACCTGGCCGCGGGCATGAGCGCCGCCGGGTCGGCCGTGAAGCGCGGGTGGTGGTTGTCGTAGCCGCCGCCGGTGCCCACCCGGAGCATGGCGCCGGGGGCGATTTCCAGGTAGGCGCTGAAATCCTCGGCGATCATCGAGGGCGGATTCTCCTCGACCGTGAACCCCTGCGCCCTGGCCAGCGCGGCAGCTCGACGGCAGAGCTCCCCGTCGTTGATTACCGGGGCGGGGCCGCGCTCGTAGCTGAATTCGGCCGCGCAGCCGTAGGCCCGGGCCGTGTCCGACACCAGCGACTCCAGCCGCCGCTGGATGTCGCCGCGCACCGCTTCGGTCATGGCCCGCACGGTGCCCTCCAGCTCCGCCGCCTCCGGCGTGACGTTCCAGGTATTCCCCGCCGCCACCCGGGTGATGGACAGCACGGCGCTGTCAAAGGGATCGACCCGGCGGCTGACAACGCTCTGGGCCGCGGTGACGATGGCCGCCAGCGCGGGAATCGGGTCGACCCCCCGCTCGGGATTGGCGGCGTGGCAGCCCTTGCCAATGATTCGCGCGGAAAAGCGGTCGGCGGAGGCCATCACCGGCCCGGGGCGCACGCCCAGCGTGCCCGCCGGATACCAGGGATAGGTGTGCCCGGCGAGGAACAGCGCCACATCGTCCAGCAGCCCCGTGGCTACCATCAGCGCCGCGCCCCGGTTCACCTCCTCGGCGGGCTGGAAGATCACCTTCACCGTGCCGGGCAGCGCCGTCTCCCGCGCCTTGAGCAGCAGCGCCGCGCCCAGCATACAGGCGGCGTGGAAGTCGTGGCCGCAGGCATGCATGACGCCGGGCTGCCGGGACGCGTAGTCCAGGCCGGTCTGTTCGCAGACGGGCAGCGCGTCGATGTCCGCCCGCAGGGCCACGGTCGGTCCCCCGCCGGTTCCCAGCGCGGCGATCAGCCCCGTTTCAAGGCCCGTCTCCAGCAGGCGAACGCCGTTTTCAACCAATATTCCCCGGATGTATGCCGTGGTCTTGCGCTCCTCCATGGCCAACTCCGGATTCCGGTGCAGCCAGCGGAACACCTCCGTCAGCCGTTTCTCGTCCATGCGCATCCACTCCTCTCTATCAAAAGCATACACCAAAGCGCGCCCGTTTTCAAGGGCGGCGCGCTTTATAAAATCCGTTGAAAAAACGGCGGTTCTGTGCTAATATGAAACGGGAACAAACAATATTCTTGCAGGAGACGACACCCATGTATACGATCATTCAAAACGGCCTCATTTGCGACGCGGTGCACAAAGCCCCTTTTGTCGGCGACCTGTTGATCGACGGCGGCAGGATCGCCGCCATTGGCGCGGGCCTGGACGCGCCGGCGGAGGCGCAGGTGGTGGACGCCACCGGCCTGCACGTCTATCCCGGACTGGTGGAAGCCCACGGCCACATCGGCCTGGACGGCTGGGCCGTCGGCTACGAAGGCCAGGATTACAACGAATATAACGACCCGGTGACGCCCCAGCTGCGGGCCATCGACGGCATCAACCCCTTCGACGAAGCGCTGCAGGACGCGGTTCGCGGCGGCGTAACCACGCTGTGCACTGGCCCCGGCAGCTCCAACGTGCTGGGCGGCACCTTCGCGGCCTTCAAGCCCGTGGGCACGTGCATCGACGATATGTGCCTGCTGCCCCAGGCCGCCATGAAGTGCGCCTTTGGCGAAAACCCGAAGCGCTGCTACAAGGACAAGCGCATCTCCAGCCGCATGAACACCGCCGCGCTGCTGCGGGAGGCGCTGTTCAAGGCCCGGGAATACATGGAAAAACTGGAAGCCGCCGGGGATGACCCCGCCAGGAAGCCGGCCTTCGACATGAAGCTGCACGCGCTGCTGCCGGTACTGCGGGGAGAAATCCCCCTGAAGGCCCACGCCCACCAGGCCAACGACATCCTCACCGCCATACGCATCGCCCGGGAATTCGGCGTGAAGCTCACGCTGGAGCACGTGACCGACGGCGCGTTGATCGTGGACGAGCTGGCCCGGGCGGACGTCCCCCTGGCCGTCGGGCCCACCTTTGGCCAGCCCAGCAAGATTGAGCTTAAGCACAAGAGCTGGCAGACCCCCGCGATACTGAACGCCGCGGGCTGCAGGGTGTCCATCATCACCGACAGCCCCGTCACCCAGCAGAGCCACCTGCGCTTCTGCGCCGCCATGGCCATCGAGAACGGCATGCCGCCCTTCGACGCGCTGCGGGCCATCACCATCAATCCCGCCCGCCACATCGGCGTGGGGGATCGCGTCGGGTCGCTGGAGGTGGGCAAGGACGCCGATGTCGTGCTGGCCAGCGGCAATATCTTTGAGCTTCAATCCCGCATACTGGCCACCTTCATCGACGGAACCAGGGTCTTCCAGGCATAGCCTGCGATTGTCAGTGATTCTCCCCCTCAAGAAAGCGGATGACCTTCTCCTGGAACGCGCGATAGTACGGTTTTTCATACATCATGATATGGGAACCGCCGGGGATAACTTCGAGCCGCGAGCCCTTCGGCAGGTGATCGAGGGACGCGCCGATCGCCTCCCAGTCCATATAGGGGTCCATGCTCCCGCAGATGACGAGCGTTGGCACCCCTATCGCGTCCAGGTCGATCAGCGCTTCCGAGCGACCGACAAAGGCGTCCCTCCGCCAGCCGTTCGGGCTGGAATCCCCATCGTAGCGCCAGCAGCCCGAGCAGAACATATCCACGACCACCGGGTCCGCGATGGCGTCATCGAAGCTGCCGTCCGCCCTCCGCTGGAAGTCCTCCGCCGCGCCCTCCCAGGTGTTGTGACTGAACGGCGCATCGCCCACATCCCCCTCGAGCCCGGACAGCACGGGCCCGTAGAGCACGAGCCTGCCGAGGTGCTCCGGATGTCGCCCCGCGAATTTCCCCGCAGTCATGGTGCCCCAGCTCCAGCCGAGGACGTCGACCTTCTCCATCCCCGTCTCCCGGACGATCCGCTCCACGGCGGCGTCGATGTCCCCGGCGGCGTACGCGGTATCCGGCATGAAGCCGTCCTCCACCTTCCCGGATCGCCCGTAGCCCGCGATATCGATCCGCCACACCCCGTAGCCCTCCCGCGCCAGTCGCCGCACGAGGCTGTAGTCCTGATAATCGACATCAAAGATATGGGAGGAATACGTGGAACCGTGTACAAGCAGGATATGCCTTTCCGGCCTGGTTCCGGCCAGGTACACGCAGTCAAGATGCAGCGCGCACCCGTTGCGTTCGATGGGATATTCCTGACTGATGTATTCCGCCATATTCTCCTCCACCCCTTGGGCGCAGCCCGCCCGCGCGCCACACATCACCGCAAGCGCGCACAGCAGCATTTGCGCGAAAAGCCTCATCTTCATATTGAACCATCCTTTTCCACATCAGTATATCATATTCCCAATAATCTGAAAAACCGCACGCGCTTTGAATTATTGTCAAAAACAGGGCGGCCCTGTGAACTTTTCCCCCTCTCGGAACCGGCTCCGGCCCGCATCCGTCCAAGGGACTGGAAAACAACACAGGAGATACCACCATGAAGGTATTGATTTTACTCTTGGTCCCCCTTCCCGCCGTCGGCGGCTATTGGCTCATGGGACGGATCGACCGCTTCATCAACCGAATCCACAGGCCTTAGGGCGCTGTGACGGTTGTGTGACAGAGGCCATGCTACAATGGCCACGTCGACAGGGAGACAACGACGACGGCAAAGCCGTCAGATACATAAAAAACCACAAATGACAGGAGGCAATGAACATGGATAACAACGAGATCAAGAATGCGGTTGAGCTGAACGAGGAAAACCTGGAAGAGGTCGCGGGCGGCAAGAGCGGCTCCGGCCGGCGCGTGAAGGCCGTCAGCGGCGACACCTACGTGCGCAAGCATCCCGACAAGGACGCCGCCGACATCGGCGTGCTGTACCAGGGCGAATCCGCGACTTACCTCGAGGAAAAGCGCTGGGACGACCGCGACGTGGTGTGGTACAAGGTGAGCTTCCACGGCCACAAGGGCTGGGTCTCCTCCCGCTACACCAAGATCGTGGGCTAAGATCAAAACACCCCGGGCGTTCGAAAGCGCGTCCGGGGTCACCTTATCTCACAGACAAACCCTGCATCCTTCGCTGAATGCAGGGTTTGCCTGTGCAACCGATCCGTCCTACGCGCTGATCTTCTCTTCCCCGGCCTGGCCCTCCTCGGGGTGGTAGGTGGACACCATGTCCATCACCAGCTCCCTTATGTCCGCCCGGTTGGCATAGGCCGCGGCCATCAGCTTTTCCAGCTTGGCCATGAAGGCGTCCTGGTCGAACCTGATGGGGTTGCCGATATGTATCAGGTCGTTGTCCGTCTTCTGCATCCCCTCTTCGGCCATCAGCTTTTCCTCGTACAGCTTCTCGCCGGGGCGCAGGCCCGTGTATTCGATTTTGATGTCCACATCCGGCTTGAAGCCGGACAGCTTGATCAGGTTGCGCGCCAGGGTGTCGATCTTCACCGGGCTGCCCATGTCCAGCACGAAGATCTCGCCGCCCCTGGCGTAGACCCCCGCCAGCATCACCAGGCTCACCGCCTCGGGAATCGTCATGAAGTAACGCACGATATCCGGGTGGGTGACGGTCACCGGCCCGCCCTTTTCGATCTGCTTTTTGAAGATGGGCACCACCGAGCCGTTGGACCCCAGCACGTTGCCGAAGCGCACGGCCACGAACTCGGTCTTCACGTTCTCCGGCGGCATTGCAGCGTGGGGAATATCCCCGTCCTCGTGGGTGAACAGCCGGGGAATCTCGTCGGCCCGGCCGGCCTTGATCTTCATGTCGAAGAACTGGATCACCATCTCGCACAGCCGCTTCGAGGCCCCCATGATGTTGGTGGGGTTCACGGCCTTGTCGGTGGAGATCAGCACGAAGCGCTCGCAGCCGTGGGTCATGGCCGCGTAGGCGGTCTTGTACGTGCCGATGGGGTTGTTCTTGATGGCCTCGCAGGGGCTGTCCTCCATCAGCGGCACGTGCTTGTGGGCCGCGGCGTGGTAGACCACCTGGGGTCGATAGGTCTCAAACACCTGGTCCACCCGCCGGCTGTCCCGAACCGAGCCGATGATGGTCTCCAGGTTCAACCCGGGGTACTTCTCCCTGAGCTCCAGCTGTATGGAGTAGGCGCTGTTTTCATAGATATCGAATATGACCAGCTGCTTCGGATGGTGGGCGGCGATCTGGCGGCACAGCTCCGAGCCGATGCTCCCGCCACCGCCGGTGACCATCACGGTCTTGCCGTTGATGAAGTCGAAGACCTCCCGCATGTCGGTGCGGATGGGCTCGCGCCCCAGCAGGTCCTCCACAGAAACCTCCTTCATGGCGCTGACGGTGGCCTGCCCCACCACGAACTGGTAGAGCCCGGGCAGCTGCTTGAGCTTGCAGTCGGTCTCGCTGCAAATTGCCAGTATGTCCCGCTTCTGCTGGGCCGTGGCGCTGGGTATGGCCAGGAAGATCTCGTCTACCTGGTACTTCTCCACGTTCTCCAGGATGTCGTCCCGCCCGCCCACGATGGGGATGCCGCCGACGTACCGGTTCCAGGTGTTGGGGTCGTCGTCAATGATGCACACCACCCGGTCGTTGACCTCGCTGGCCTGGGACATCTCCCTGAGTATCATCTGCCCCGCGTTGCCCGCGCCGATGAGCATGATCCGCTTGCCGGAGCTGTTGTTGTCGTGGTGCCGGGAGAAAAGATGAATAAATCGCGACCCAAACCGCGCCGCGATCAAAAGCGCGAACTGGAAGAACGCACCCATCAGGTAATAGGAGATGGGCATTCGCCGGAAGATCACCGTGATCAGTACCGTGTGGGCCGCGGATGTCACCAGCGACCCGGTCAGCGTGCGCGTGAACTCGGTATAGCTGGCGTAGCGCCAAACGCTGTTGTACATCTTCATGAGCCTGAATACCACGATGCAGCCCAGGCCATAGGGCAGTATGAAGCTCTTGTACGGAATCATGAACCGCGCCTGTATGGCGCTGTAGACACAGTCGAAGCGCAGGTAGAGCGCCAGGAAATAGGCCCCGCATACCGCCGCGAAGTCGTATAGCATCATCGCCACCGACATGATCTGCCACTGCTCGATCCGTCGACCGCGACCACCTGACTGCGTATGATTCCTGACCTTCGTTTCCTGTCCCAAGTTGTTTTACCGTCCTTTGGTACAAAAGCCCTTCCGGGCGCTTTCGAGTATTCCTGTTTATAAAAGCCGGTCGCCACAAAGTGGTGACCGGCACACATCATTTCCGCATGGCACGAAAATTGTCCATATTTCACCTGTTCAATTATATCATGCCGCTATCGAAAAGTCTACATCGTTCCCAACACTTTACAGGTATCCCCCCGCTCACGCTCCGTTGAAGCCCGCGCCGGTCGCCGCGTCAGTCCGGCGCCCCGCTTTCGGTGGCGGGGATCGCGTAAGGCCCGAGGCTTTCGGGCGCTTCGCACAGGCCGGGCACGCCGGAGGTGACGATCCAGACGCAGTTCCCGTCCTGTCCGTAATTCCAGCTGCCCTCATAGTCAGTGATGCCCACGCTGCCGTTTACGGTGAAGTAGACGGAACCCACGTTTTCCCACTCGCCGCTGTCCCGCATCCGCGCCCGGGCGTTCCAGAACTCCATCGACCGCGGCCACGGCGCCGTCTCCGGGACAAAGTTCTCCACAAATCCACATACGGACTTGATCCATATGTCATTCATGCCGCTGTCAAAGCAGAACAGCTTCGTGCGGGCTTCTGCCTCCGGCTCCATCAGCCAAAGGGTGAAGCACTCCGTGCCGCTTTCGCCCGTGGCCTGCTCGAGGACAAAGCGATAGTCCTTCCCCACTTCCCAATCGTAGGCATAGATGCACTGGACAAAGCTGCCTTCCCCGTTGTTGTCGGGGGTGAATTCCTTTCCGCCCACATTCTCCGGGAACAGGACGCTGGCCTTCACCTGGGTGACATTGCCGGCCTCATCCTCACAAAAGGCGTTCCAGAGCGTCATGATCACCGCCTTGGTGCCGTCCTCCAGCACCTGGAAGCCGAAATACCCGGTGAGCTCGTCGCCATAATCCGTACCGACGCGGGCGTATTGCTCCTCCAGCCTGCCGGTATCGAGCGCCCAGACGATGGGGCAGATATAGGTACCCGCCGGATCATGGTCGATGCGATAATCCATGGCAAAGCCCGTCATGCCGGCATCCCGGGCGGGCTCCGGGAAAAAGGCGATGTAGGGCGAGCGGGATGTTCCCCCCTGGGCGAGCTGTTCCTGCGTCGGAGAGGGCATGAACTGCGTCCAGTCCCGGGCCGGGTGCGCGGCCTGCGCCGCCACCACGGACAACACGAAAACGAGTGCGGCAACCATCAAAGCGATCTTTTTCATCTTGATGCCTCCTGTCTGTGGTTCAATGGAGATTGTTGTAATCATAGTGCCCATATCCCAGGCTGACCTTGTTGGCCGTCTCCTCTTCCACAAAGACGCCGGTCGGCAACCTTTGCGGCAGCTGGTCGCAGTTGTTCCGGTGGGGACAGTAGATCAGGAAATAAGGGTGGTTGGCTGGCGAGTGAATTTTCCGTCATGCGCGCCTGCAAATTTCGCAGGCTTGCTGGCGGCAAGTCAAGGAATTTGCAGAATGTGCATGGCGGAAATGGCACCGTCAGACATGCCGCCCGTTTGTGCGGTATTTCCTTATATGAAATTCAGCAAAATTACAATAGAGAAGCGCCCTGAAACAGCGCCATGCCGTCGATTCGCGGCAACCCGCCTCAACCCGTCACCGAATCTCCAGCGCGTTGCGATTATAGCTGAGCGCGAGCATATGCACCCGCTGTGTCGTCTGGGCTTCCAGCAGATTGGACAGGGTATAGGCCCGCAGGGAACCCACATCGCGGTCGGAATCCGTCAGATCGATGATCCGTCCGTCATCCTTTGTGATCATGCGGATGACGCCGCCGATTTCAACCGCGCACTCCGCCAGCACGGTCCGGCCGGGATTGCAGTCATGGACGAGCATGAACAGCTCCTCAAACAACAGCATCGCCCGGTTGACCTGCCGGTCCGGGCAGCCGCTTGCCTTCAGCGCTTCCCCAATCCGGTCCCGGGCCTTCACGATCGAATCCGGCGCGGCTTGGAATTCAAACAACGCCACCTTTCTCTCCCGCTCCATGTCCGCCAGGAACAGCGGATAGTTCTCCCGTCCATACCGGCGCTTTATGTACAGATATGAAAGCAGGTATCCCAGCGGAGGGGAAAGCATCAGAGCGATGAACATTCCATGGATGCCGCCGACGAAGCCGCCGAGCACGGCCAGGGGAAGGGCGGGAAACAGCTCCCGGAGCATGGAATCGAACACCCCCAGCGAAATCCGCTCCACCAGGATAAAGTAGGACGAATCCAGGAACATTCCGCAGGTAAAAACCAGCGTCACGGACATCAGGCGCAGCCCCCACACCGCGCATTGGGCCGTAGCCGGGTTTTCTATGCCCAGAAGGCCGACGATCAGCGGCGCGCCAACCAGCAACAGGGCCGTGCACAGCAGGCTCTCGACCCACTGGCTCCACCGGGCCAGCCGCCAGACCTTCCGCACGCCGGGGTGGGTTCCTTCTCCGAGATAGACGCTGATGATCGGGGTGATCGCCTCCCCGATACCCTCAAACACGATCTGGCCTTCCTTGAGCAGCGTGATCACGGACACCAGGACCACCATCTCTGTGCCGAAATGGGCCGCCATGAATAAGCTGACGGCGAAGGTAAACAGCGACACAAACAGATGCGTGCTGCCATCAACAATGCCGAATTTCACGATGCGCCGGAGCAACGCCGGCGAAAAGGCCAGGTTGAGTCTCAGCGTATTGCCCGGGCGGCTAAAATGCAGGCACGATATGCCGATGGAGACCGCAAAACCGGTCAGCGAGGCGATGGCAAGCCCCTTCGCCCCCATCATCCGGCAAAAGGCCACAGACAGCGCCAGCTTCACAAGGCCCTGGGTCAGGTTTGCCACAAGCGTGATCCCTTCATCCCCATCCGCGAACACCATGCCATCCAAAAGCTCGTTGAGGGGCAGGACCAGAACCGCGTATTTCATCCAGCGCAGGTACTCCGACCCGCTTTCATACGCCGGACCGCTGCGGATAAACAGCTTCAGGTAGGCGTTTCCGCCGATCAGGACCGCAACGAACATGAGGACGCCGGCCAGTAAATTCACCGTCAGGCCGACGCCAAAGCATCGATCCGCCTCTGCCTTGCGGAAGGCCCCTGTCTCCCTGGCATACAGTATCGGCACGCCATAGGACAGACAGACGGCAAAGAAACTGGCCAGGGCATAGATGGGCAGCACGAGGCAGACCCCCGTGACCGCGCTTTCCCCCAGCATGATACCCGCGATCACAGTGTCCGCAGTCCCCATCAGGGCTGTCAGCACCATCAACACGGTTCCGCTGCCCAGCATGGAGAAAAACTTGGACGAGATAAAGGTTTTCTGTATTTTTGCCATCGGCACCTCCGGTAAAAAAACAACGCATGGCGTGTATGCCGGGCAGGCAACCTTGCCGCAATGCCGCCCGGAATCGCATCCTGCCCGGTGTCCCTCAGGCGCTTTGCATCCCATACACCTTTATGAAATGCCGACTGAACGCCTCCGCCCTGGCGATGGCCTCCTCAGCATGTTCCGGTTCTCGGTCGCACTGGTGAATCAGTGCGGAAATCGGCGCGGTATAGGCGAAGGCCAGCATCCCGGGGTCGTCCCTTTTGATCAGCCCCTTGTCCATCATCCCCGCAAAGACGGGCGTAAACATCTCTGTCAACCCCGTCAGGAAATGCTTGCTGGCCAGCATGTTCGCCCGCTCGTCCCGGAATTGCTCGATGGCCAGCACCTTCCGCGTCATCACGATCTTTTCGTCGTGGACGGTAAAGTTTACCAGCCTCATCGTCATCTCGACCAGCCCCTCCAGCGAATCCGGCACGGGCGGCAGGTTTTCCGCCGATCCAAAGCGCACCCCATAATAGGCGATCATCTCGTCCAGCAGCGCGTTCCAGATGGCCTCCTTGCTCTCAAAATGCTTGTACATCGAACTCTTGACCAACCCCAGCGCAGCGGTCAGCTCGCGGATATTCGTACCCACGTAACCGTTCCGCGAAAACATTTCCAGCGCGGTGGCCAGTATTCTCTCCTTCGTGTCCTTCGCCATAAAAACCTCCGTCAAAACAAGTGACCATACGTTCACACATTATAGCGAACCGAAGGCCACCCGTCAAGCCCCCTTGACTTGCCGCCAGCAAGCCTGCGGGGTTTCCTTGCCAGAACGAAAAACCTGCATCACGGCTTTCGCTGTTCAATCCTGAGAGTCGTTTAAACGCCAGTAAAACCTTATCTTGCAATGCGATACTGCCTGTGGTAAACTGAATCCATAATTACACGACGAGGATAAACAGTTGGCCTACAGTACAGATGTCGAAACCGCCAAGGCTCTGGCGGCAAAAGCTCACGAGGGTCAGACCGATAAAGCCGGTCTTCCCTACATCACCCATCCGGAGAGAGTCGCCTCTCGCCTGAACGCCCCGGAGGCCCAGGTGGTTGGCTGGCTGCATGATACGGTTGAAGATACCGCTCTGACTATCGGCGATATCAGGGAACGGTTTGGTCCGGAAACTGCCGCGGCCGTGGATGCCATCAGCAGAAGGGATGGAGAGACTTGGCCGGATTATATCGACCGTGTGGCCGCCAATCCGATCGCCCGCCAGGTCAAAATCAGCGACCTGATCGACAACAGCAACCTGAGCAGGATTCCATATGTCACGCTTAGGGACGTGGAACGGCAGAAGAAATACAACAAGGCACTGAAAAAGCTGCTGGAGGAATGATTATGAATGACCCCTTTGTGACCATCGACCTCCACGGCATGATGCGGGATGACGCGATGCGAAGGATCGACCGCGCATTGCGCGATGCCGGACCTTACACCTACCAGCTGCGCCTCGTCCACGGGTTTCACAGGGGCACAAGTCTGCGGAGCATGATCCAGGATGAGTACAGGTATCATGAGAAAGTGCTGAGGATACAGCCCGGCGACAATCCCGGCGTGACCATTCTTATTCTGAAGGAGCTATACTGATGGCAAAAAAGCGATCCTTAAGGAACTACCGCACAATACGGCGGCACATCTGGCGGTGCCTTTTCCGCCAGTCATCTCTTGCAGATTTTTTGTTTTGATTTACCGCCAGTAAACCTTCAAAATCTGCAAGAGCGCCTGACGAAAAAATCACTCGCCAGCTGACCACCTTAATTGCGCGGTATTTCCTTAAACCTTCTCTTTATCGACAACAGCCACACATATTACAACGATATGCCACTGCTGGTCAAGCGACGTGCTGAGAATATTGGTTATACCTGCCACGTGACCATGCTCGCCCATCCGGGCTGGTTCCTGTCTCAGCACGCCCAGGATCCGGAAGCGCGTTTCAACATCCTGCATGGGGGATATGATTATGTGGTGTTGCAGGAGCACGCACACCCCTTTGGTCCGGAAGAAGGGTTCTTCACCGCCGCCCACAGCCTGGGCGCCTGGATTCGCGAAACGGAAGCGGTGCCCGTAATCTACGAAACCTGGGCGAAGAAGGATGAACCGCACCTCCAGCCCCACATGAACGAGGTGCATGAGAAAGTAGCGGCAGATATCAACGCCCTCCTTGCCCCGGTTGGAGAAGGATGGTGGGACTATATAAAGAGCTGGCCTGGCTTGGAGATGTAAGCCGAGGATGGCACACATGCTTCCCCAGCCGGTTCCGACTTCGCGGCGAAGATGATATGGGAGACCATTCGAGCAGACATGAACAAACGAAAGGACTGACCTCTATGATCTTTACCGAGAACTCCAATGCCCACCCTTCCTTCATCCCCGATGAGATGAAGCCTCGCATTCTCTGCTTCGGCGATTCCCTGACGTGGGGATCAGACCCGGCCATAAGCGGCCACCGTCTTCCTGGCCGCTGGCCGCGGGTCCTGCAAGCCACCCTCGGTCCCGGCTATGAGGTCATAGAAGAGGGCCAGGGCGGTCGGAATATCGCCACCGACGACATCCCGGAGGGCGGGAAGAACGGGATCAAATATATTCGGCCATGCCTTGAAACCCACAACCCGTTTGATATGCTCATCATCATGCTGGGGACGAACGACCTCAAGCGAAAGTTCAGCTATTCCAGCCAGGACGTCGCCTGGTCGATGGAACGTTTTTTGCAGACGGTGCTGACGCACAGGCAGTACAGTTCAGCGACCCATTACGACATTCTGCTCATTTCCCCGCCGCCCATGAACGAGGGGCTGATGACCTCATGGCTGGGGGATGTGTTTGAGTACGAGGTGGGATTGAAGAAATCCAAGGAGCTGAAGAAGTGGTACGAAGAGCTGGCCCAGCGCTACGGGATCGGCTTTATGGACGCTGGGCAATACTGTGAGAGCAGCCAGCTGGACGGCATCCACCTGGACGGGGAAAACCACCGGAGACTGGGCGAAGCGGTGGCGGAGTATGTGAGACGCACGCTGGCTTTGGCCTGAGTGGCAACGAATGCCAGGCCATCTTCAAATCCAGCGCAAATGGATTCATAAAGAGAACATGGCTATCATAAGCGAAAGGACAACAAGATGAAAGCACTCCGGATTGGAATCATCGGCGCGGGCCGCATCGGCAGGCTCCATGCCAATAATCTGAAAAGCCGCGTCCCTGGCGCGGAGCTGGTCGCCATCTCCGACGTCTATGCGCCCGCAGCCAAGGAGGTCGCCGCCTCCCTTGGCATCTCAGCTTACAGTGATTATCACGACATCCTGTCCGACCCCGCCGTCGACGCGGTCTTCATCTGCTCGTCCACGGACACACACTCTCCCATTTCCATCGAAGCTGCCAGGGCGGGCAAGCACATTTTCTGCGAGAAGCCCATCGATCACGATCTGGATAAGATCAAAGCCGTGATAGAAGCCGTCAAGGCGTCTGGCGTTAAGGAAATACCGCGCAATTAAGGTGGTCAGCTGGCGAGTGAATATTTCGACAGATGCAATTGCAGATTTCGAAGGTTTCGAAGGTTTACTGGCGGTAAATCGAGAAATCTGCAAGCAGCAGATGTCGGAAAAGGCACCGCCAGATGCGCCGCCGTATTGTGCGGTATTTCCTTAAATACCAGGTCGGCTTCAACCGGCGCTTTGACCGCAATTTCAAGCGCGTCCATGAGGTCGTGACGGCGGGCGGCGTCGGCGACGTTCACATCGTGAAGGTTACGAGCCGCGACCCGGAGGCCCCGCCCCTCTCCTATGTCAAGTCCTCGGGCGGCCTGTTCCTGGACATGGCCATCCACGATTTCGACATGGTGCGCTATCTGACCGGCAGCGAGGTCGTGGAGGTCAGCGCCTTCGGGGCGTGCCTGGTCGACCCGGAGATCGGAAAAGCGGGCGACGTGGACACCTGCACCATCATGCTGAGGTTTGAAAACGGGGCACTGGGCGTCATCGACAACAGCCGCCAGGCGGTCTATGGGTATGACCAGAGGATCGAGGTGTTTGGCTCGAAGGGATGCGTGACGGCGGACAACGAGACCGCCAACAACACGACGCTGTATACGGCGGACGCCGTAACCCGCGAAAAGCCCCTGTGGTTCTTCCTGGAAAGGTACAACGACGCCTACATCGCAGAGGAGCAGAGTTTTGTGGATGCCTGCCTGAACGATCGGGAAACCCTGGTGGGCGTCAACGACGGGCTCCAGCCGGTATTGATCGGCCTGGCGGCAAAGGAAAGCTGCGCGCGGGGCGGCGCGCCGGTGAAGGTCGCAAACGATACCCATAACGGCTGATACCATCCATGATTCCCGCGAATACCGCACAGTTCTGCTGACGCAGGAGGGGCAAGAGAAATGAAGCACCCTTTCAACCGCATGACGGATGAGCAGAGGCTCTCCGCCTTTCGGGTCATGCTCAACAGCGCCTCCTCTGCCGTTTTCCTCGGCGGCGCCGGCGTGTCCACGGAGAGCGGCATCCCCGATTTCCGCAGTAAGGACGGTCTATACCATAAGACCGAGAAGCGCTTTGCCCGCTATCAACCGGAGTATCTCCTGAGCTGCGAATGTCTGCGAAATGAGCCGGATGTATTCTTTGATTACTATCGCAGCCATCTGGACGCAAGATCTGTAGAACCCAACGCGGCGCACAAAATCCTCGCCCAATGGGAGAAGGAAGGCCGTTTGACTGGCGTCATCACACAGAATATCGACGGGCTGCACCAGAAGGCCGGGAGCGTCAACGTCCAGGAGATCCACGGGACGACGTGGAAAAACCACTGTACCGTCTGCAACGCTTCATACGGCGTGGACTTCATCTTTGAAAGCACCGGCAAGCCACGCTGTCCGAAGTGCGGCGGCATGGTGCGCCCGGACGTGACCCTCTATGGCGAGTTTCTGCCGAAAGAAGCGCATGATAAGGCGCAAAAGATGATCCGCAATGCCGACCTTCTGATCGTTGGCGGCACTTCACTGCAGGTCGGCTCCGCCGCAGGATTGGCCCGTCAATTCAGCGGCGGGCACATCGTCATCATCAACAAGAGCAAGACGCTGATGGACGGAGAAGCCGATCTTGTCTTTCATGAAAGCATTGGAAAAGTGCTGACGGAAGTGGATTCCCAGCAATAGTCACAGGAGGAATGATTGTGGCGACGAGAAAGGTCTTGTGTACATCGACTCCGCAACAGACGGGATAAACCAGGCGCATCCCCATCCTCCTTCCTGAATTTGGAAGAGAGAGACGGTGACTGCGCCACCGCACAATAAACCCAGGCATTTATACAATCCCTATTTAATACCAATCTCAACCCAGGGCTTGTTTCTAAGGAAATACCGCGCAATTAAGGTGGTCAACTGGCGAGTGAATTCGAAGGTTTACTGGCGGTAAATCGAGAAATCTGCAAGCAGCAGATGTCGGAAAAGGCACCGCCAGATGCGCCGCCGTATTGTGCGGTATTTCCCTAAGATGCCTGAAGCGCATTTTTCCTCGCAAGAACCGTGATCCACGGCTTTGACGGATGATGGTCGCTCTTGACCCCGGAGAATCCGGCGGCTCTCAGCGCCGCTTCTATTTCCTCAACGGTGTGGTTCTTCATGCCGTCGATTATCTTCTCATATTTCAGGCTGGTTGCGTCCGTGCCGTCCGATTCGTTGCAGATCATGAAATATCCGCCGGGTTTGAGCACCTTTGCCACCTGCGCAAAGCACTTCTCCAGTCCCGGCCAGAAGTAGACGGTTTCAAATGCCGTGGCGAGATCGAAGGCTTCGGCAGGCAGCTTCAGATTGGATACGTCGCCCTGCTGCACTGTGCAGCGTCCGGCGGCGATCATATCCTGGTTGTAGTCCCTCGCTTTTTGTACAGACAGGTCGGAATAATCGATGGCGGTCACATGCGCCTTCGGGTACTTTTTCAGCAGCTCACCGGCGTTGCGTCCGCCGCCGCAGCCGAGGTCGACCGCGTTCGACGGCGTGATGGCGGGCAGGTGCGTGAATCCCCAGTCCGCCAGCTTCGCGTGTCCGGAGTTCATGCCGCTGAGCATGCCCCGCTATCCACAAAATGAACTCTTCCAGCGTCGGCTCATCCCCGGCATACTGAACAGCTTTGGTGTATAATTGCTCTTGGTAGTCTATTGTTTCATCCCCTTCATTCTACCACAAAGCAGCCTCGCTGTCTCCAGCTTGGCTGCTTTTCTCTATGGGGCTTTTTTCAACCCCGGGGAAAGGGGGGATTGGGCTTACTGCTTTTCCTCCAGGGTGACCTGCACATCGAAGGTGTCATAGCCGCCGCCGACGGTCACGGTGCCATCGGTATAGTAGTAATCATAGCCGTTACCGTTGTTGCCATTGCTGCCATTGCCATTGCTGCCATTGCCATTGTTGCCGTAGCCGTAGCCATAGCCGCCGAAGGGGAAGCCGAAGCCAAAGCTGAAGGGGTTGGAATAGTAGCTGTCATAGCCGTTGTTGGGGGTCATCATGCCGGCGTTGTTGTAGCGCACGATGGTCAGCGTCACGGTATCGCCGGGCTTGAAGGTATCCAGCAGGGTAGTCAGCTCCCGGGTGGAGGTGACGCGCTCGCCGTTGACGGCGGTAATGAAGTCGTACTGCTTCAGGCCGGCCGCCTGGGCGGGACCGTTCTCGTTGACGCCGGTGATGCACACGCTGGCGGGAGCGTAGTCGTTCATGGGCTCGTCCGGGCCCTCCTGATCCTTCACGGTCACGCCAATCTGCGGACGGATGACCTTGCCGTGCTCGATCAGCTGCTGGGCGATGGGATAGGCGGTCTCCACGGGGATGGCGAAGCCCAGGCCCTCATAGCTGCCGGAGGAGTAGAAGCTGCCGCCGTACTTCAGCGTATTGATGCCGATCAGGTTGCCCTGGTAGTCGAACAGGCCGCCGCCGGAGTTGCCGCTGCTGATGGGCGCGTCGTGCTGGATGTAGTTGACGTTGCGGGTGGTGTTGTTGCTGGACACGCTGCTGCGCTCCAGTGCGGAGATGATGCCGCGGGTGACGGTGTTAGCCAGGATCTCGCCGCCGGGGTTGCCGATGGCGATGACGGTGCTGCCCACGGGCAGGGTCTCGGAGGCGCCGATGGTGACGGGCACCAGCTTGTCGGCCTGCTCCTCAACCTTCAGGACAGCCAGGTCCATGGCGGAATCCGCGCCCACCAGGGTGGCGCCCACCTTATCGCCGCTGGGCATCAGCACCTGGAAGGCGCTGCCCTCTTCGATGACGTGGTAGTTGGTCAGCACGTAGCCGCCCTCGGCGATCACGACGCCGCTGCCCTGGGCGATCATCGTGTTCTGGACGCCGTTGCTGCGGCTCCAACCCTCGGTATTGGTGATGATGCCCACCACCGAGTTGGCGTTCTTCTGGGCTACGTAGATGGCCGGGCTGTCGTCCACCGTGGGCACGGTCAGCTGGGTCTCGCCGACCTCGGCCGACGCCGCCCGGTTGGCGACATTGCCCAGCGTGAACAGGCCGCCCAGCGCCAGCACGGACACCAGCACCAGGGACATCAGCAGCATCACGCCGTTGTTCTTCCGGGCGTGCCTGCGGTTGCGCTTGATATTGCTTGTGGTCTTCATAATCTATCTTCTCCTCTCGCAGATGATTTTTATTATTTCCGGCGCATCGGGTTTTCTTCCCGATTGCTGGAATTATTATAAGATCGAACAAGGTCAAAGTCAATAAACAAACATTCTATGATTTGTGAACGAATTGAAAACTGATGGAGCGCCTTTGCATTGACAAACGCAGCGTTGAACTGTACAATAAAATCAACAATCAACGCAACTGGAGGAATACAATATGACCACTGAAAAGCTCTGTTCCATGGTTGACCACACCCTGCTGGCGCAGACCGCGACCTGGGAGGACATTCAAAAGCTCTGCGACGACGCGATGGCCTACAAGACCGCCTCGGTGTGCATCCCGCCCTGCTATGTGAAGCAGGCGGCGGACTACGTGCAGGGCAGGCTGGCCATCTGCACCGTCATCGGCTTCCCCAACGGCAACACCACCACCGGTACCAAGGTCTTCGAGGCGAAGGAGGCCATCGCCAACGGCGCCGGCGAGATCGACATGGTCATCAACATCGGCATGCTGAAGGCCGGCAACACCGCTTACGTGCTGGATGAGATCAAGGCCCTGAAGGCCGCCTGCGGCCAGCTGGTGCTGAAGGTCATCATCGAGACCTGCCTGCTCACCGACGAGGAGAAGGTCACCATGTGCCGCCTGGTCACCGAGGCCGGCGCGGACTTCATCAAGACCTCCACAGGCTTCTCCAAGGGCGGCGCGACCTTCGACGACGTGGCCCTGTTCGCCAAACACGTCGGCCCCAACGTGCGCATCAAGGCCGCCGGCGGCATTTCATCCATCGCCGACGCCGAGAAGTTCGTCGAGCTGGGCGCCACCCGCCTGGGCACCAGCCGCATCATCAAGATCCTGAAGGCCGAAAACGCAGCCCCGGGAACGTATTGAGGCAGACGAAAACAGATTCATCCGCACGGCTGACGCCGTGCGGATGAATCGCTTTTGGGTTTGATAACTTCTGAATTATCGAGCATCAGCTTGATAATTCAGAGGTTGATCTCCCCCACCGCCATTCCTTCCCTCTCGGCGATTTCCATCAAATCGTCGAACTCGGGCTTGATCCGGTCCACGCCGTGGCCGTGGGAGCGCTTGGCGCGGACGGGGCCGTAGGGGGTGTCCAGGGTGACGGCCTCCCGCGCCAGGGTATACCGCCTAAGGGTCTGGCAGCGCACGCCGATGGTAGTGGTGTGTTTGAGCATCAGGGCCGCGAACTCCCCCTCCCGCTCGGGCGGGCACAGGCAGCACAGCAGCGCGCCGGGGCGGTCCTTCTTCATCTGGATGGCCTGGGTCCACACGTCCAGCGCGCCGGCCCGGCGCAGGTGCTGGACCGCAAAGCCTATGGCCTCGCCGGTCATGTCGTCCAGGTTGCAGCACAGCTCCACCGCGCTCTCCGGGGCCTCCCGGGTCTGCCCCAGCAGCGCCCGCACGCAGTTGGCCCAGGGGAAGTCCTTGGTGCCCATGCCATAGCCCACGCGATCAAGGGTCATGGCGGGCATGTCGCCGAAATCGTCGGCAAAGTGCCTCAGCAGCGCCGCGCCGGTGGGCGTGCACAGCTCCCCGCGGATCGCGCCGCCGTAGACCGGCACGCCCTCCAGCAGCAGCGCCGTGGCCGGGGCCGGAACCGGCAGCACGCCGTGGGCGCAGCGCACCTGGCCGCTGCCCACGTGCACCGGCGACACCGCCACCCGCTCTGGGGCGAGCTCGTGCATCAGCGCGCAGACCCCCACCACGTCAGCCACGGCGTCCAGCGCGCCCACCTCGTGGAAGTGGATTTGATCGACGGGATGGCCGTGTACCTTCGACTCCGCCTCGGCGATCCTCATGTACACCGCCTTCGCGTCAGCCTTCACCGCCTCCGGCAGGTCCAGGGCATCGATGCTGGCGCGGATGTCGTGGAGCGAGGCATGATGGTGATGGTGTTCGTGCGCGGGTAATTGAGAATGATCGGCTTCGGCATCGTCATGTAAATGCCCGTGATGATGCCCGTGGTCGTGGGAATGATCATGCCCGCTATTCCCGTTCCCTGTTCCCTCAATATCGTGGGAATGCTCCTCCTCCCCATCCACCGTCACGGCGATGTGCGTGCCGGTGATGCCGCACTTCTCCGCCTTTTGGCGCTCGAAGCGCACGCCGGGAATGCCCAGGGCGTTCATACGGGCGATAAAAGCCTCCGGGTCGGGGAGCAGCTCGCTCAGTGCGGCCATCAGCATGTCCCCCGCCGCGCCCATGTTGCATTCGATGTAAAGCGTCTTCATGCCTCGTCAATCCCCTTCATTCGGTTGATTCGGTTGGCCAGGTACCCCGCGCCGAAGCCATTGTCGATGTTCACCACCGATATGCCGCTGGCACAGGCGTTCAGCATGGACAGCAGCGCGGATACGCCGCCGAAGCTGGCCCCGTAGCCCACGGAGGTGGGCACCGCGATGACGGGGCAGTCCACCAGCCCGCCGATCACGCTGGCCAGCGCCCCCTCCATGCCCGCCACGGCCACCACCACCCGGGCCGATTGCAGCTCGTCCAGGTGGGACAGCAGACGGTGCAGCCCGGCCACGCCCACGTCGTACAGGCGGGTGACCCGACTGCCCAGGGTCTCGGCGGTCAGCGCCGCCTCCTCGCAGACAGGCAGGTCGCTGGTGCCGCCGGAGGCCACCACCACGCTGCCCACCAGGAGCCGTGCCACGCGGTTGACCACGCCCACCCGGGCCGTAGGGTCGTAGAACAGCGGCACGGCCTGCTCCACCTGCGCCGCCTTTTCCCCGTCCAGGCGGGTGACCAGTATATTCTCGCCCCCCGCCGCCAGCATGTGACCGGCGATGGCGGCGATCTGCGCAGCGGTCTTGCCCGCGCCGTAGATCACCTCGCCGGTGCCGTTGCGCAGGCCCCGGTGGTGGTCGATCTTGGCGTAGCCGATGTCCTCATAGGGGGCCATGGCCAGCCGCTTCAGCGCCGCCTCCGGCGTCATGCGCCCCGCCTGCACGTCCCGCAATGCCTCCAGCATTTGATCTCTGTCCATATTCACCTGTCCTTCAAATCCAGCATGACATTTTCAAACCAGGGCGCGAGGGCCCCGCGTATTTCCTCCCGCCGGGCGACAGCCTCCGCCATCTGCGCCCCGGGCAGCTGCAAGCGGGCCGCGCCATGGAACAGGCGCACCCGGAAGTCGGAAAAACCGAGGGCAAACAGCGCCGCTTCCGCGCCTTCCACCCGATTGAGGTCCTCACCCGTGATGGGCGTGCCCGTGGGGACGCGGGTGGCCAGGCAGGCATAGGCGGGCTTGTCCCAGGTGAACAGCCCCGCCGCCCGGGAGTATGCCCGCACCTGGGCCTTGGTGATGCCGCACAGCCGCAGCGGCGACAGCACCTCCAGCTCCACGAGCGCCTTCATGCCAGGACGGTCCCCGGCGTCGTCGGAGGCGTTGGTGCCGTCCATGACAGCCTCGTATCCCTGTGCCCCTGCCGCTGCCAGCAGCGCGGTGAATATCGCCTGCTTGCAGTGGTAGCAGCGGTCGGCGGGGTTTGATCGCACCGCCGCCACTGCCAGCACATCCAACGGCACCACGTTCAAGGGCACGTCCAGCTGTTCCGCCAGGCGCCGGGCGTCCCGGCGCTCGAATTCCGGCTGGAAGGCCGACTGGGCGTAAAAGGCCGCCACGTCGCAGCCGCAGGTCTTCGCGGCATACAGCAGATAAGCGCTGTCCACGCCGCCGGAAAAGGCCAGCGCCATCCGGGGATGAGCGTCGAAGAAGGCGCGCAGGGGTTGGGGAACGGTGTTCGATGGGGTCATAGTTGCCTCCGTATATTCTGATTTGTCGAGTTGATGCTCGATAAATCAGAATTGAGTGATTAGTGGCTAGTGGCTAGTGACTAGTGGTGGTACAAATCCCTACGGGATTTGAAAGAAATCCGCAAGGATTTCATCATTCACTAGCCACTGATCACTAGCCACTAGCCACTCAAATTCTGATTTGTCGCTCCGCGACAAATCAGAATTTACTCATATCATACCATACCACTTCCCAAAACGCAACAGCCCTTCGCGGCTGGCGCGAAGGGCTGGGGAACCGATCGGTCACTTCGCGGCCACGCTCACGGTGACGGGGACGCGGGTGGTCATCACGGTTTCGCCGGCGTTGTCCTTTATGGTGGAGACGACCATCGCCTCGTAATAGCCCGCGGAGAGGGGCTTTTCAAGGGTGATACCGTCGATGGACTCGCCCGGCTTCAGCGTGCGGGTGTACACCGTCTCGCCATCCACCACCAACACCACGGTGACCGTGTTGCCGCTGGCATCGCTGTTGGTGTACTGGCAAGCGGCGGTGACGCCGTCGGCAGCCACCTGGATATCGCTGTCCACCGCGGTGGCCAGGTGGGCGTCGCCGTTTTCGAGCGCCCGTTCCAGCTTATAGGCCTCCGCCTCGGCCAGGTTTTCCTCGTACTCGGCCTGGGCGTCCGCCAGGGCGTCCTTCTGGGCCTGAATCTCCGCCGCAGCCTGGGCCATATTTTCCTCATACTCGGCCTGAGCCTCGGCCAGCGCCTGCAGATGGGCCTCCTCGTCGGCCTGGGCCTGTGCCTGGGCTTCCTCGAGGGCCTGCTGCCTGGCCGCGAGATCGGCTTCGGCCTGGGCCAGCTGATCCGCCATATCCTGAAGCTTCGCGGCATCGCTCTCGGCCTGGGCGTCCATGGCCGCCATGACCTCGTTCAGCGTGGCGATATCGCCCGCCTTCTCCAGAAGCTCGACGGTAAGCCTGTCCAGCTCATCATTGGCGGCATCCAATCGGGCCTGGGCGTCCTCGACAGCCTGCTCAGCCTCGGGCAGCGCGGCCTCCAGGCTCTCCCGCAGGGCATTCAGGGCTTCGATGCGCTCCTCCTCGGTCCTGTTTGCAGGGGCATCCTCCACGACGGCCAACATCTCGTCCCGAACGGCGTCCAAGTCGATGTTGGCGACCTCTTCAGGAACGGCCTCACCCTGGGCCTGGGCGCCAGCCACCGTCGCGATCGCCTGCTCCAGGTTGGCGAACGCCTCCGTCAGCGCATCCGGCACCTCGGTTTCACCCTCCGGCATCGCTGCGGGTTCGGCTTCTTCCTTTGCAGGGGCCTCAGGCACAGCTTCCGTCCCGGCCTCGTCCTTCTCCGGGGCCGTCGGTCCGGCTTCGGGTGCCGCGGCGCTCACTTCCTGCGCGTTCTGCGCGGCCGCAGTCAGATCCTCGATGGTCGCGTCCTTCTCGGCAATCGCCGCGTTCAGGCCTTCAATAGTTGCATCCTTTTCGCTGAGCGAACTGTTCAGGCCCTCGATGGCCGCGTCCTTTTCGCTGAGCGCGTTGTTCAGGCCCTCGATGACCGAATCCTTCCCGGAAGACAGGCTGCTCATCATCGCGATGGCCGTATCCTTCCGGCTGACCAGGCCCTCCAGCTCGGTCACCCGCGCCTTCGTCTCAGCCACCTCGGTTTCCAGGGCGGTCACCTGGGCGTTGGCTGCGGTCAGGTCCGCCTGTAGCTGCTCGGCAGTCGCCTTGCCGCTCTCCACCTGGGCATTCAGGTCCTCGACCTGCGCCTTCGCCTGCGTCAGTTCCGCGCTGGCCGCTTCATATTCGGCCCTGGCCGCATCCAGGTCCTTCTGCAGCGCTGCGGAATTGTTCTGCTCCTCCGTCAATTGGGCCATCGTAGAGGAGAGGGATTCCTTGCTGGCGTTCAGCTTGTTGTTGAACAGCAGTATCGCAATGATGGCGAGCACCAGCAGCGCCAGCAGCACGATTTGCCATACCTTGCCCTTGGAATTCATAACACGGCCTCCCTGTGTACATATATCTGATTATATTATAGCATGAACAGGGTATGCTTAACAAGGTCCTTGCAGCATTTTGTCGAATAAATATAGGAAATATCGCACAATTAAGGAAATACCGCATAATCGATCGAAGGTTACCTGGCGGGTCATCGAGATTTTTGCAGGCAGCAAGCGGCTGAAATTCACCCGCTAATGGGCCGCGAGCATTGTGCGGTGTTTCCTTAAGGCGGTCAGCCGGCGAGCGGATTATCCGTCAGGCGCTTACGCGGATTTCGCAGGTTTATCCGTCCACAATCGCGCCGCCCAGGCAGACCTGGCCCTGGTAGAACACCGCCGACTGGCCCGGGGTGACCGCCCGCTGGGGCGTGGCGAAGGCCATGTGTGCCTTCCCGTTTGACAGCGTCAGGCGGCAATCCTGCAACGGCTGGCGATGGCGCAGCCGCACCTGGCAGTCCAGGGGCTCGCCATCGGCCACCGGCGGGCGCTGCGCCAGCCACGTCAGCTCCGAACCTGTGGCGCTGCGGCTGAACAGGGCGTCGTCCTCGCCCTGGCTGACGATCAACCGGTTGCGCTCCAGGTCCTTGCCCAGCACGAACCAGCGCTGGCCGTTGCCACCGCCGCCGATGCCCAGGCCCCGGCGCTGGCCGAGGGTGTAGTACATCAGCCCGTCGTGGCGGCCCACCACCCGACCGTCGGGGGTGACCATGTCCCCCGGCTGGGCCGGCAGGAAGCCGGACAGGAACTGCTTGAAGTTGCGCTCGCCGATAAAGCACACGCCGGTGGAATCCTTCTTTTCGCTGACGGGCAGCCCCGCGTCCCGGGCAATTTCCCGGATTTCAGCCTTGGTCAGATTCCCCACCGGGAACAGCGCCTTTGAAAGCGCCCGCTGGCCCAGCATGTACAAAAAATAGGTCTGGTCCTTGTTCTCGTCCGCCGCGCGCAGCAGCCGGTATTCGCCGTCCACACAGTCGATGTTGGCAAAGTGGCCGGTGACCAGCTTCTCCGCCCCCAGCTGCTCGGCGAAATCCAGGAACACGTTGAACTTGATCTCACGATTGCACAGCACGTCCGGGTTGGGGGTGCGGCCCTTGCGGTATTCCGACAGGAAGTGCTCGAATACCCGCTCCCGGTACTGTTTGGCGAAGTTCACCGAATAGTAGGGGATATCCAGCGCCTCGCACACCGAACGGACGTCTGCCCAGTCCCGTTCGCTGGTGCAGACGCCGTTTTCGTCCTTTTCCTCCCAGTTTTTCATAAACACGCCGATCACCTCGTGACCGGCGCGCTTCATCAGCAGCGCGGCAACCGAACTGTCCACGCCGCCGGACATACCCACGACTACGCGCATGGGAACCTCCTTATGAATTCTGATTTGTCGCTGAAGCGACAAATCAGAATTTGAGTGGCTAGTGGCTAGTGATTAGTGGCTAGTGAAGGAGGAAATCCTTGCGGATTTCTTTTGATAAAAGGACCGAGAAACGTTGAAACAATCCCGTAGGGATTTGCTCCACCACTAGTCACTAGCCACTAACCACTAATCACTCAATTCTGATTTATCGAGCACAGCTCGATAAATCAGAATTTACTGCACCAGTACCTCGGTCTCCAGCCCTTCGTTGTTCTCCTCGGGCTCGACCAGCACGGTCTTTTGCTGCATACCGACGATCTTCCACTGGCCACCGACCTTCACCAGCGTGATGTCATAGCGGCCGCCCTGCCAGCGGGGGATGCGCTCGGAGACCTCGTTGCGGCGGCTGGATATGACGCTGCCGGTGATGGTGGGCACGCGCTCCACCACGGTGCAGTTGGCATACTCGTCCCAGGGCCAGGCCCACAGCTTTTCGATGGTAAGGTCGTATTCAAAGCCCGTGATGATATAATCCGAATAGGCGCTGTTGCCGTTCAGCGCACCCTCCAGCGCCTCGTCGGCGATCAGGAAGTCCGCGTGGAAATACTTGTTCAGCTCCTCGGCCTGCTGGCGGGTGAGTATCACGTCCACCCGCTTTTCCATGCCCTCGTTGAGCACCACGTAGATGTTCGCGCCGTTCATGGCCATGAAGAAGCTGCACACCAGCATGCCCAGCAGCACGCAGATCAGCAGCATCCGCGAGGCGATAAACCAGATTAGTCTTCGGAAGTACAGCACGGTTTCATTACTCCTATCCAGTTACGTTTCATTGGCCTCCAGGATCGACTTCAGCTGCTGGATCATCTGCTCGTCGGTCAGGCGGAACTTGAACACCACGCGGCGGGAGGCGTCCATGTCCTCGAAGCCGTTGGCGTCCAGCACCGGGTCGCTGAAGGAGCGCCCGTTGGCGGTCACCACCGCCCGCAGCCGACGCTTCTGGTCGGCACTGATGCCGCGGTAGCCGTCATCCAGCACATAGGCGGCCACGGCCAGGGCACGCTGCTGGGACAGGGCCAGGTTGTCCAGGTAGGTGCCCAGGGAATCGGTATGGCCCTCGATGAGGATCTCGGAGACATAGCTGCGGTATTCCTCGGAGAACAGCACGTCCAGGTACACCGGCAGGAAGCGGTCGATGAACCGCTCGCCCCGCTCGGACAGTTCGTAGCTGCCCAGCTCGAACATCACGTCGGATTCCAGGGCGATGGAGCCATTGGTGGGGTCCACCTGGGCCGATATGCTGGCCTCCTTCAGGGCGCTGGACAGCGATGAAATGATGCGGGTGCGCATGCCCACCAGCGCCTCGATCTGCACCTGCTGGTCCTCCAGGGCCTTTTGCTGCTCGTCAATCTGGATCTGCTGGTTGCCCAGCTGTATGCTCAGCGCGTCCAGCTGCTCCTTCTGGGCAGCGATCTCGTTTTCCTTTTCCTGCACCAGCGACTGGGCCTTGCTCAGCTCCTCCTGCTGGCTGGCCAGCACGCTCTGGGCGTCCTCCAGGCCCCGCTGGGCCGCTTCCAGGCGGATCTGCTGGGCGATCAGCTGGGTCTCCGATTCGCTCAGCTTCGTCTTCTGCTCCTCCAAACTGGCGTTGGCCTGGTCAAGGTCGTACTGCTGGCGGGCGATCTCCGCCATGTTGATCTCATACATATCGAAATACTGGTACATGATGTAGAACATGATCAGTATGAATATCAGCAAAAGGGCGCTCATCAGGTCTGAAAAGCTGAGCCATTGCACGCCGTTGTTGCCCGCCCTGCGATGGGTATGGGCGCGAGCGCTGCGCATGGAGAACCCCCCTTTCTTTTTAATATCTCATTCCTCACTGCCGGTACAGCCGGTCCGCCGTATCCTCCAGCGCCTGCTGGGCCTGGACCATGGCGTCGGTCAGGCGGTCCACCTGATCCAGGAAGCGATTGTTGGTATCGGCGACGGCGTCGGGCAGCCCCTGCAGCGCGGAGGAGATGTTCCCGGCCAGGTAGTCCACCCGTTGGGTAAACTGGTTGACGTAGTCGCGGTAGGCGTCCATGGTGCTGTTAAACTCGTCCTGTAGCTGCCGGTTGGCCTGGATGTGCACCTTTTCGATGCTCGCCGCGGAGGAGCGCAGGTCGCCGGTGGCCTTCTGCATGGCGTCCACGATGCGATTCAGGTCGGCCTGCATGGAGCTGACCGTCTTCAGGTAGTTGCTCTGCTGGCGGGAGACCAGCTCCATCTGCTCCACGGCGTCGGACATCCGGGTAAGGGTGTCGTTGGTCTGGGTGCTGGCCTCATTGAGGCGGCGGACATACTCGGACATGCCGGCGAGGGTCTCCCGGGACAGCGCCTGCATCTTCTGCAAATCCTCCAGGGCGTCCTTCGCCCCGGCCAGGGACGCCCGCACCACCACGCAGCTCTCCTGCTGCTGGCGGCTGGTCTCGTCCAGCACCTCACCGAAGCGCTGCAAACGGCCCCGCATGGTCTCGTCCAGCCGGTCGGCGAAGCGCTGCATCACTGCGTCCATGAAGCGCATCTGCTCCTTGGTGGAGACGTTGACGAAGTTCTTGAAGGACTGGTTCAGCGGGTCTATGGCGTCGTGGACCGCGGCGGCCATGTTCTCGGTGAACGCGCCGTTCAGGTCCTTGGCCATGGTCTGGATCAGGGCGGTCTGCTCCTGCTGGTAGATGGCGATCTGGGTCATCGGGTCCACGCTCAGCACGCCGGCGTGGCGGCTCATGGCCCCGTAGAATGCCTTCAGCGTGTGCTCGCTGGAGCCGTACACCGCCCGGGTGATCAGCGTAAACAGCACGCTGCCCACCACGCCGAATATGGACGTGGTGAAGGCATAGCGCATGCCGGGGATCAGCGTGACGATGGACTGCTGCACCGCGGCGGAATCGCTCATGTTGAAGCCGGACAGGCCCTGAGCCAGGCCGATCAGCGTACCCAGAAAGCCCAGCGAGGTCATCAGCCCGGGCAGGGATTCGGCAAAGGACGCCCGGCCGGGGCCGTACATCACGGTCTCCTCGTTGATGTAGTCCTCCACGTTGCTGGCGTTGTGGTACACGCCGTCGGCGAAGAACAGGTTATTCAGGTACTCGCTCCAGTGGGGATACAGCGTGCCCTTGCCCAGGAAATCGTCCTGTTGCCAGGCGTACTTCTTGTCCCCGTCCGAGCGGATGCTGCGTATGGCCCGGCGCAGCGTGCCCCGGGTATGCACCACCGGCGCGATGCAGCGCACCAGCCCCACCACGAACAGCACCACGATGGCGATGTAGACCACCAGATTCGATACGCCGCTGAGGGCGTTTTGAAAGAATGACTGAAAGAAGTTCATAGGCACCTCCCGTCGGACGGCGGGTCGCTATAATAGGTAACAAACCGCGCCATAGTTCGTCCGCCCTTGGACGCAGCGCGCGCCCCGGCGGTTCCATATCCTGACAACGGGGCGAGGAACTCTGCCCCGAGCATACTTATTCAATTAACAGTATAACATCACATTCCACACTCCGTGCGTAGAAAACTTGACTAAATAATGACAAATGGCGGTTCACTTTCGCGCCGGTTTCGTGTATAATGAAAGGGATTGAAAGCAATGCCCCGCCCGTAACGCGCGAGTTGTAGCCGCGGCGCCCGCGCCGCCACCGACGAAGCGCGCCGTTGCGGCGGTGCCGTTGCCAATGCGCATCAACAACCCTTGGAGGCAATGCGAATGAACAAGGTCGTCATACTCACCGGCGGCACCAGCGGTATCGGCCGGGCCACGGTCGAATTGCTGCGAGGGCAGGGCTGCACGGTATATGAATTCAGCCGCCGCCCCGCGCCGGAGGACCCCTGGCACCGATCCGTAGATGTGACCGACGGCACGGCGGTAAAGGCCGCCGTGGACGAGGTATATGCGCGGGAAGGGCACATCGACATACTTATCAATAACGCAGGCTTCGGCATCTCCGGCGCGATGGAATTCACCGACCCTGCCGACGCCCACCGGCTGATGGAGGTCAACCTGTTCGGCATGGACAACGCCATCCGCGCCGTGCTGCCCCACATGCGCCGGGCCGGGTCCGGTCGCATCGTAAACATCAGCAGCGTGGCGGGGGTGTTCGCCATCCCCTTCCAGGCCTGGTATTCCATCTCCAAGGCCGCGGTGCGCTCGCTGACCATGGCACTGTACAACGAGGTGGCCCCCTACGGCATACAGGTGACCAGCGTGATGCCCGGGGACATCCGCACCGGCTTCACCGCCGCCCGGAAAAAGAGCGTCGCGGGGGACGACGTTTACGGCGGGCGCATCAGCGCCTCGGTGGCGAAGATGGAGAAGGACGAGCAAAACGGCATGGCCCCCGAAGCCGCCGCGAAGGCCATCGCGAAGGTGGCGCTGAAGCCGGGCCGGGTCAAGCCCTACTACACCATCGGCCTGACCTATAAGTGCCTGGTACTGCTGGACCACCTGTTGCCCTGCCGGGCGGTGCGCTGGCTGTTGTACCAGCTCTATGGAAAATGACCATGGCGGCCCAGGGCCGCAGCTACATATAACTGTCGCAAGTCCATGCAGCGTCGGCACCATTCCGTGCGCGGAAAGCGCGCGCGATATCGCTTGCCGCTACATGCAACCGGCGCTAACCGATTGTAGCGCCGGCGCCCGCGCCGCCATTGCGACCGGTACACATGCGAGGAATTGGTACAACAAGGGGTGAACGGCATGAACAAACAGACCCGCCGCATCGCCGTCAGCGGCATGATGGTGGCGTTGGCCACAGCGATACTGCTGCTGGGCGGCGTGATCCCCGCGGCCACCTTCGTCAGCCCCGCGCTGGCGGGCATCGTATTGATTCCCGTGCTGATGGAGGGCGGACGGCGCATGGCCCTGGGGGCCTGGCTGGCGATCAGCGCCCTGAGCCTGATCCTGTGCGCGGACAAGGAGGCGGCGCTGCTGTTCGCCTTCCTGGGCTGGTACCCCCCGATGAAGTGGACATTGGACGCGAAACTGCCGGGGTGGAAGGGCATACCAGTGAAGCTTTTGCTGTGGAACGCCTGCGCCGGGGCAATGGCGGTGATGATCTTCTTCGTGTTCCGCATGGACCAGGTCATCGCCGAATACCGGGAGATGGGCCGGGCCATGCTGGTGGTGTTCATACTGCTGGCCAACGTCACGCTGCTGCTGTACGACCGACTGCTGAACATCATGGCCGTGCTGTATGTGAATAAGCTGCGGCCGAAGCTGTTCAAGGGATAGGGCGTTGGCACAAATGTACTGTGGCGGCCCAGGGGCCGCCGCTACACACAAATGCCGCGCCCACATAACGGCGGCAACCTGCCGCCGCGCAAACCGCCGCACCCCTGTGGCGGCGGCTACCTGCCGCCATACATAACGCAGTCCAATGCAGGCGATGGAAGCCCGGAAAATCAGCTCCCCGAAAAAGGGCGAAAATACGCCTTTTTCCGATAGCCTGACAATTAAATCCACCGTTTTGCGATACAGACTTCGGTCTGTATTATTGATATGCCGGGGTTTGCTTTTCGCCGCTGTATACCCGTGGGCGACGTCGAATCACCCGATTTCAAGGCGTCACATTGCTGTCATAATCCCTATACGCGCTGTCTCGGCCAGCAATTAACAAACGACTCCGGTCTTCTTAACAATCGGCAGTCGCCCGTTTTCCCGGTTCCACGCCGACGGGTCGATACATATCGTGTACTCCGACCCAGCGGCCTGTCCGTTTCCGGTTAAAAGACATCGGTCTGTTAATCTGTATATCGAAACAAATCACCCTGCCGTTATATTTCCCGCACATCGCTGTCGTATTTTGGCGAAATATCCCGACGTCCCGCCGCCGGAGAATATTCCGGGGATTAGGCTCTTCCCCCTTCTCCGAAGCCGATATTTATGTTATAATAGGGTCATAAGACACAGGAGGTAACGCCATGGAACCCATCTATGTCACAGGCCACCGCAACCCCGACACCGACTCCATCGTCTCGGCCATGGCCTACGCCCAGCTGCGCACGGCCCTGGGCGACCCGGACTATGTGGCCGCGCGGCTGGGGCGCATCAGCGACGAAACCCAGCTGGTGCTGGACCGCTTCGGCTTTGAGCCCCCGGCCCTGATCCACGACCTGCGCACCCAAGTCAGCGACCTGAATTACGACAAGCCCCCGGCCCTGAACAAGGCCGCCACGGTAGACCGGGCCTGGCAGCTGCTGCACCGGGACGAGAACACCGTGGCCCTGCCCGTGGTGGAGGATGACGGCACATTGTTCGGCATGCTGTCCACCAACACCATTGCCGCCCAGGACATGAAATCGGTGTTGCACCCGGTCATTGAGGATATCCCCGTGTTCAACCTGGTCAGCGCCCTGGAAGGAAGCATCGTGCTGGACGCCGAGGCCCCCACCAACAGCGTGTCCGGCCGGGTGACCATCGCCCTGCCGGCCAACGGCGAGGAGGCCATCAACCTCTCTGCCGACACGGTACTGGTGTGCGGCAACCAGCCGGACGTGATCCTGGACGCCCTGAAGGCGAAGGTGCCCTGCGTGGTGGTGTGCCAGGCCGCCGTGCCGGAGGAGGCCCGGGAGATGCCCTGCGCAAGTCTGGTCATCTCCACCCCCCAGGAGCCCTATCGCGCCGCCCGAATGATCTTCCAGTCGGTGCCGGTGTGGCGGGTGTGCCGCACCACCGAGCTTTGCCCGGCGCGGCTGACCGACTATGTGGACGACGTGCGCCAGATGGCCCAGGACAACAAGCACCGGGCCTTCCCCGTGGTGGACGACGACAACCGCGTGGTAGGGATGCTCAGCCGCATCCACCTGCTCAAGCCCCGGCGCAAGCGGGTGGTACTGGTGGACCACAATGAGGTATCCCAGTCCGTACCCGGGCTGGAACAGGCCGAGATCCTGGAGATCATTGACCACCACCGCCTGGCCGACGTACAGACCGGCAACCCCATCTACATGCGCAACGAGCCCGTGGGCAGCACCGCCACCATCATCGCCGGCATGTTCATGGAGCGGGGCCTGATGCCCACGGCCCGCATGGCGGGGCTGATCACCTGCGCCATCATCTCCGACACGCTGATGTTCAAGTCCCCCACCTGCACCCCCCGGGACCGGCACATGGCCGAGCGCATGGCCTCCATCGCCCACGAATCGCTGGACGACCTGGGCCAGATGATCTTCTCCGCCTCCACCAGCGACGACAAGAGCCCCGACGACATACTGTTCCAGGACTACAAGGAGTTCATGATCTCCGGCCACACGCTGGGCGTGGGCCAGGTGGTGACGCTGGATTCCGCCCGGGTGCTCAAGCGCCAGAAGGCGTTCCTGGAGGCCATGCAGAAGCGCATGGACGAGCGCAAGTACGACATGATGCTGTTCCTGGTCACCGACATGCTGCTGGAGGGCAGCGAGCTGCTGTTCCTGGGCTCGCCGGACGTGATCGCCCAGGCCTTCAACGTGCGCCCGAAGGACAACCGTGCCTTCCTGCCGGGCATACTCTCCCGCAAGAAGCAGGTCATACCGTCGCTGTCGGTGTTCTGGGGATAAACCCTTCGGACGGGGGAGCAAGCTCCCCCGCCGGGAACGATTGAACATCAGAGGGGCTCTGCCCCTCCGATACCTCCCCGAAAGTTCGCTGGAAACAGGATTTAATGTAACCCATGTTTACAACACTGCTTATGCATCGCGCCGCCGCCATGGGGATTCCCGTGAGCGGGGAGCAGGCCGAACAATTCGATATCTACCACGAAATGCTGGTCGCGGCCAACGCACGGATGAACCTGACCCGGGTGCCGGACGACCCCGCCGAGGCCGTGGACCGCAACTACCTGGACTGCGTCGCGCCGCTGGCCGGGGGCTTCCCGGCGGCGGCCACCGCCGTGGACGTGGGCTCCGGCGCAGGCTTTCCCGGTATACCGCTGGCCATCATGCTGCCGGGCACCCGCTTCACGCTGATTGACGCGCTTTCAAAGCGGGTGGACTTCCTGCGGTCGGTCATCGAGTGCCTGGGCCTGAACGCCGAGGCGCTGCACCTGCGGGCCGAGGACGCCGCCCGACAATCCACGCTGCGAGAGAGCTTCGACCTGGCCGTAGCCCGGGCCGTCGCCCCGATGAACGTGCTGTGCGAATACCTGCTGCCCCTGGTGAAGGTGGGCGGGCACATGCTGGCGCTGAAGGGCCCCGGACTGGACGAGGAGCTGAAAGGGGCTGACAACGCTCTTTCCCTGCTGGGCGGGGAAATCGAGGGCGTGCAGCCGTTGGCCATCCCCGGCCGGGACTGGGACCACCGCGCCGCCTGGATCAAAAAGACCGCCCCCACCCCGGAGAAGTACCCAAGACGCGCGGGGGCGGCGGAAAAAAGGCCGCTGTGAACTATGTCTAGAGTGTGTTTCTAAATGCAGGGAGATGCAATTTCGAGTGGATTTGCCTGCATTTCAAGGCGATTTTCCGCAGGCTTAGTGGGGCTAAGTCAAGGGA